>JBDUEO010000057.1:0-11049 GCA_040002335.1 Parafilimonas sp.
TGCAATTACATTGCCATATCTCGAAAAAAATAACTGGAATGGTTTGCAAAGTGAGTTGCTAAATTTGAAAGCAGTTGATCCAAAATATCACTTAATGTTTATTGAAGGTAAAGCAGGCATTATGTTTAAGCTATGGGCAAAATTTATCAGCAGAAACAAAAACAAAAACTTCTGGCTTGCTGCATTCAAATATTATCTTTTAATTGCGCTGTTTATTGCTGCGCCAATCGTATATATTTTAAACATGGTTATTTTTAAACCTTTCTTATCAAAACATATAAAAAATAAAAAAGCAATCCTTCTAAAACTAAATTAAACATGCCTTTAAACGAAGTTTATATAACAAACACTTCTTTATTTCTGCCAAACGAAGCAGTAAGTAATGATGAGATGGAACAATATCTTGGTTACATAAATGGCAAACCTTCAAAATCTAAAAAGATTGTTTTAAGAAATAATGGAATTAAAACACGTTATTATGCGTTAAACAAAGAAGGCAAATCAACACACACAAATGCGCAGCTAACTGCGAATGCAGTGCGTAATTTATTTAGTGATAGTGAGCAATTAAAAAATATTGATTTATTAAGTTGCGGCACATCTTCACCCGATCAAATGATGCCTTCACATGGCGTAATGGTACATGGCGAATTGCCTGAAACAAATGCAATTGAAGTGGTTTCTCCATCCGGCGTTTGCTGTGCTGGCATGCATGCATTTAAATATGCGTACATGGCTGTAAAAACGGGCGATGCAAAAAATGCTGTAGCAACTGGCTCTGAAAGATTTTCTGCTTCGCTTGTTGCCAATAATTTTGATGAAGAAGCGCATAAACTGGAAGCGTTGCATAAAAATCCGTTCATCAGTTTTGATAAAGAATTTTTGCGTTGGATGCTGAGTGATGGTGCGGCTGCTTTTTTAATGACAGACAAACCAAATGAAGATAATTTGAGTTTGCGAGTTGAGTGGATTGAAGGCGTTTCTTATGCCAATGAAATGAAAACCTGTATGTACATGGCAAGTGAAAAACAAGCTGATGGTTCATTAAAAAGTTATCTTGAATTTACGCCTGAAGAAATGATCGAAAAATCCATTTTAAGCATAAAGCAGGATATTGGTTTATTAAGCGATAATATAGTTCCGATGGGCGGCAGAAAAATAAAAGAGATTTTTGATCGGGAAGGTTTAACAACGGATGATGTAGATTATTTTTTACCACACATGTCAAGTGAATTTTTTCGCAGCAAAATTTTTGATGTAATGGCTGTGCTTGGCAGTAATATACCTTATGAAAGATGGTTTGTAAATTTAACCAGCATGGGCAATGTTGGCGCTGCTTCGGTGTATTTTATGGTGCATGAATTATTTAAAAGCGGCAAACTAAAAAAGGGCGAAAAAATTTTATTACTTGTCCCGGAAAGTGCACGCTTTTCATATATGTATGCCTTCCTAACGGTGGTTTAATTGCTTTCGGCGAAAAAATTTTTTAATAATGAAATTGTTATCTTTATTACATGGCTGATCTAACATATAAAATCAGATTACAAAAAGAACCAGAAGGTGGTTATACTGTAATTGTTCCTGCACTTCCAGGTTGCATAACTTATGGAGAGAATGTTGATCATGCCATTGAAATGGCAAAAGAGGCGGTTGAATTATATATCGAAAGCCTTGTTCAGCATGGCGAAGAAATACCAACAGAAAATAATACACTCGAATATTCGCTTCATGTTAGTCCTGATATTTCTCAATTCGCATGAGTACAACGCCATCATTTACACCCAAAGAGCTCATTAAATTATTAGAACAAAACGGATTTATGCTTGATCGCTCCAAAGGTTCGCATCAAATTTATTTTAATAAAGAAAAAAGTTGCGCGTTGTTGTTCCCATGCATAATAAAGATTTGGCAACAGGAACTTTGCATGCGATCTTAAAACAGGCAGATATTGATAAAAACAACCTGCTGTAAAAATTTAGATTTTGGATTTTACAGGTTTTATATAAAAAGTAATGCAAAAGAACAGATGAAGAAAGAAGAAGTGCCGCAGGATTTAGGTTCACTTGGAAAAATTACCAGAGAAGTTTGCTATGCAACAGATGCATCAGGAAAATATATAACGGAATTAAGCGATGGCTGGAATGTAAAAACAAATGCGCTCGATGTTACGTGGCAAGACATCGAAGAAAAAATTAAAAAAGCAAAAGCAAAAGTGTTACATCATGAAGCAAGCCCAATATTATTTTTCATGGAAAAAAATGTAATGAATATTGGCATCTTATCAAGCTATACCGGGTTTTTTAAATGGCAGATAAGAAGACATCTTAAACCAAGTGCCTTCAATAAATTATCATCAAAAAAGCTAACTATATACGCCGAAGTTTTTAATGTTACAATTGATGAATTAAAAACGATGGAAGTGCATGATAAATAATTTTGAACACGAGCAATCTGCACATTGCGAAAGCGGCGTAACAAGAAACCTGCTTAAAAATATCGGTATTAAAAAAATAACGGAACCATTGGCTTTTGGTATGGGTGCCGGTTTATTTTTCGCATACATTCCCTTAATAAAAATCAACAACGGGCCTGCTATTGCTTTTCGCTCTTTTCCCGGTATTATTTTTAAAAGAACCTGCCATTCATTAAACATAAACATTACCAGGAAAAAATTTTCATCGCGCCGCGAAGCAGCAGAAATGCTTGATAAAAAACTCGCTGAAGGTTTTGCTGTCGGTTGCCAGGTTGGTGTTTATTATTTGCCGTATTTTCCAAAAGAATACCGTTTTCATTTTAACGCGCATAATATAATTGTGTTTGGAAAAGAAGATGGAAAATATTTAATCAGCGATCCTATTATGGAGCAAGTAACAACTATGACGGGTTATGAATTGGAGCGTGTCCGGTTTGCAAAAGGTGCCTTAGCGCCGAAAGGCCAGTTATATTTTGCAGAACACAAAGGTGATATTAGCGACGATCAAATAAGATCGGCCATTATAAAAGGAATTAAAAGAAATGTGTTTGATATGTTGCGCATTCCCGGGCCTGTTGCTGGTGTAAAAGGTATTGCATTTCTTGGAAAGAAAATAAAACACTGGCGCGATAAATTTGGTTTGCATAAAGCTGGTTTATACCTCGCACAACTGGTGCGCATGCAGGAAGAAATCGGTACCGGCGGCGGCGGCTTTCGTTATATATATGCAGCATTTTTGCAGGAAGCAAATGCCTATTTTAATATGGATGAACTAATGCAGTTATCAAATGAATTTACGAAAGCAGGAGACTTGTGGAGAACGGCGGCCGTGCAGGCGGCAGGCATTTATAAAGGCAGAATTAGTGCGCAGCAAGATTTTAATTTAATGGGTGATTATTTGCTTGAAGTTTCTGAAATAGAAAAGAAAGCATTTAAAGATCTGTCAAAAATAAATTGGCATTAAATGAAAACGCCTGCTATAAAAATTCAACAACTTAGTTTTAATTATTCAGAGCAGGCAAAGCTTTTTTCTAATCTTAATTTAGAAATTGAAGATGGCGAAAGCTTTGGTTTATTTGGCCCGAATGGTGCCGGCAAAACAACGTTGATGAGTTTAATGACAGGCCTTCTTTCTTTTAAAGATGGAAGTATTGAAATTGGCGGTTATTCGATCCGTAAAAAAAATAAAAAAGTAAATAAACTGTTTGGTTATGTGCCGCAGGATTTTTCTTTTTATGAAGAATTAACGCCGCAGGAAAATCTTCAATTTTTTGGTGCATGGTCTGGCCTTAATAAAAATGAAATTCAAAAAAGATCTGCCGAGCTTTTTAAAATATTATATCTCGAAACGGTAAAAAATAAACAGGTAAAAAAGTTTTCCGGCGGCATGAAGCGCAAAGTAAATCTTGCCATCGGCGTAATACATAATCCATGCATTTTATTTTTAGATGAACCAACTGTTGGTGTTGATGTGCAAACAAGAAATGACATTATCACTTATTTAAAGCAACTGAATGCAAGCGGCACTACACTTGTTTATACATCCCATCAATTAAATGAAGCAGAAGAATTGTGTAATAAAATTGCGTTGATTGATAACGGAAAGATCATTGCTTTTGATAAGCTCGCGCATCTTCTTACACAACACCAGCAACAAGACCTTGAACGATTATTTATTCATCTTACAGGTAAAGCATATATAGAGTAATGAAGCTTTGGGCAACCATACAAAAAGATGTGCGCATTTTATTGCGGGACAGGATGGGAATTCTATTAATGTTTATTATGCCTGTTTTATTGGTGCTTATTGTTACAAGCATTCAAAACAATAGTTTTGATTTGCAAAACGAAACTAAAATTTCACTGCTTGTAATTAATAAAGATGGTGGCAGTTTAAGCCGGCAATTTGTAAGCGCATTAGATAGTTTGGGAATATTCAGGCTTTCTGAAATAAACCAACACGCAACGCAAAAAAACATTGCAGATGAAATGCATGCAAAAGATATTGCTGTTGGTATTGTAATTGATTCAACATTTTCAAAACAGGTGGCAGCAAAAGCTAAGATCACTTCCGGTAAAGCATTAAATTCTTTTGGCTTAGAAGGTGATACAGTTGCCGCTATTGCGCAAAACAAAAATTACCTCAGTTTATATTACAATCCTGCTATTCAACAATCTTTAAAACTTTCTATTGAAGGCGCAATAAACAGCGCTGTACAAATACTGCAAAGCAAAGAAGTGCTGAAAGATCTATATTTTTCAATTAACGAAAAACCGTTGCCCGATTCATTGCAAAAAGAAATGCTTAGTAATTCAACGGTTATAAAAGAAATTCCGCTTTCATCCAGCAACGAAAAAATTATTTTAAATGCAACGCAGCATAACGTTCCTGCCTGGACGATTTTTGCCATGTTCTTCGTGGTAATGTCGCTTGGCAGCAGTATTGTGCGCGAAAAATTAAGCGGCAGCTTTATCAGGTTAAAAACATTGCCTACAAATTATTTTATTTCGCTGCTGTCAAAACAAATAACTTATTTGGCAGTTACTTTTTTGCAGGCGGTAACCATATTTGCAATCGGCATATTTATTTTCCCGTTAATTAGTTTACCAGCACTACATCTTCCGCACGATATTCTTGGGTTAATCCTGGTAACATTAATTTGCGGATGGTGCGCGGTTAGCTATGCCATTTGCGTAGGCACATTTGCACAAACACAGGAACAGGCAAATTCATTTGGCGCCGTTTCCATAGTAATATTATCTATCATTGGCGGGTTAATGATACCCAGTTTTATTATGCCTGATTCTTTTAAATCGTTAATGGCAATTTCACCATTGCATTGGTGCCTGCAGGCATATTATGGTTTATTTTTAGAAGGCGGCGCACTGAAAGATGTTGGTATAAATATTTTATCTTTATTACTCATTTCATTTTTACTTCAATTAATTGCACTGATTGAATTAAAAAGAAAAAAAATTATTTAATTATAATGGATAATACAACACTTAAAAAAGAATTGAAAAAGCAAATTGTAGAACATTTAAATCTTACTGATCTTACACCTGAAAATATAAAAGATGATGAAGAATTATTTGGTGGCGGAATGGGTTTGGATTCTATTGATTCGCTTGAACTGATTGTGTTATTGAACCGCGAATATGGCATTACTATAAAAGACCCGAAAGAAGGAAGAAAAGTATTGGTTGATATAAATACAATGGCTGATTATATTGAGAAAAACAGGACGAAATAATTTTTATTTTATATTATACGATGCTTTCATTTTACAGCATAACACTTCATCTTTTAAAATCTTCGCATTAATATTCAAAACGGATTCTTCGGCGAAATTGTAAGGAACAGAAAAATGAATCAACGTTTTTTCAGCAGGCACAATCATTGATAAAAATTTTATTTCTCCTGTCTTTATCATCTGCAGTTTTTTGAGGAGTGATAATTCTAAAAGTTCTTTAACCATTTGCATCATGCACACGCCGGGCAAAATAGGTTGCCCGGGAAAATGACCTTTAAAAATTTCATGGTTTTCATTCAGTTCAACAACTGCTTCTACAGTATTATTTTCTGCGGAAATATTTTTAACGATATATAATCTGTCTTTCAACATCAGCATTTAATTATTACAGGAAGAAACCAAAATAAGCGAATGATATTTATCCTCGTAACTATTATAGATTAAAATTGTTCCGAATTTTTGCACATCAATCGTTTCTTTTAAAAATTCAGGCAATATATTTCGTTTTACAATATTTGCGGCAAGCCACAAAGCAAATGATGTGGAAGTTGGATATTCGCCACACAAATATTTATAATTTATTGTTGCAGCATCTTTAAAAATATTTGTACATAAATAATCATATGCACAATCATTTTTTGCATCACCATTTCTGCCAGTAATTATCAAATCAATATCATTCATCGCAATGCTTTGTGTTGCTAAAAATTGCTCAATTTTATTTTTCACAACAACTTCATCAGCGGGATTATAAAAAGTTTCTGCAGCATTAATAATCGCATAATCATTTTTTGATGATTGATTTGATAATAAAAAAAATGCTGCGCCTTGCCCCGCAATACTTCCTTTTGTTTTTGAGTTATATAAATCAAAATTTGAAACCGGTTGTTGTTTATACAACCCAAAACGTTTTAATACAGAAAAAGTAAGATCTGTTATTTCATCAGCACTGCCCGCAAGCACTTGTTGCTGCTGATTTTCATGCAAAAAAAGCATGGCATCCAGCAAAGCATGTTCAAATGAAAATCCACGATGTACAAATGTATTATTGTATGCATGGCATTTCAGCATTAATGCAATTTGTGCGCCAACCGTATTGTGTGTTGACTGAATAAATGCAGTTGGCGAAAGCGCATCTTCGTTCTGCATAACAATTGATTTCAAAAATTTTTCAGAATCTTCCATGCAGCCATAAGCCGTTCCTGTAATAATTGCATCAACATTTTTTTCTCCGGCTTCATGCAAACAAGCCATTGCTGTTGCCGCGCCAATTCTTATAATTTTACTCATGCGCCGCAACATTTTTGGCTCAAGAATATCTTTATAAGCGGGTTCAATTACATTTAAAATATTAGTGTTGTATTCTTTTGGTTTAGAAAAAAAAAGCTCATGATTAAATGTTTGCTGCGCAGAAATACATGACGCGGAACGTATAAATATCTTCATCTTATATTTTTGAAAAAATTAAGGAAGAACAATTACCGCCAAAACCAAAAGAGTTTGAAAGCACATTATTTACAGGCTGGTTTTTTAAGAGTTTTTTTTCTGCCGAAAACGGAAAATCTTTTATTGGCGTTTGCAAACGAAGATTGGGATAAATAATTTTATGTTTGATGGCAAGCGCAGAAAACACAGCTTCTATTCCGCCGCTTGCACCTAATGTGTGACCCGTATAAGATTTCGTTGAACTCATTTTAGGATACGCAGGCTTAAACAATCTTTCAATAGCAGTTCCTTCTGCAAGATCATTGTTGTTTGTTCCCGTTCCGTGCAAATTAATATAATCTATATCAGTGGTTTTTAAATTGGCCGCATGTAACGCTTTTTGCATGGCGAGATAAGAACCTTTTCCATCAGGCGAAGAAGCTGTTTGATGATACGCATCATTCGCATTTGCATAACCTTTCAATTCGCAATACATTTCTTTTTTCAATGTTGATGCAACTTTTTCTGATACCAATACAACATAACCTGCGCCTTCACCAAGATTTAAACCATTACGATTTTCATCAAATGGTTTACAATATTCTTTATCTAAAATCAGCAAAGTATTAAATCCATTTAATGTAAATTTTGTAAGCGCATCAACGCCGCCGGCAACAGCCACATCTAACATATTTGCTTTAATTAATCTTGCTGCCAACATAATAGAATTTGCAGATGAAGAACAGGCTGTGCTTATTGTTGTTGTGTATGCGTTTATATTAAGTTTATCTGCTACAAGCTCTGTAATTTTTCCACATTCGTGATTTATGATATCATGCAAATTTGTCTGAGCGTTGTATTTAAAATGCGCTTCGAAAAAATTTTCGGTCTTATCAATTCCGCCAACTGTATTTGCAGAAATAAAACCGGTTCTACAATCATGAATATTAATTGATGCATCATTAATTGCTTCTTTTGCAGCGAGTAAACTTAGCAACGCAGTGCGACTGATTTTGTTTGATAACCCTGTCTTCAAAGCAAGCGCATCATTACTCAATTTTACTTCTGCAACCGGAATTTCATTAGCATGAATTGTTTTCAGATAAGTAATATTATTCATGCCTGCCTGTTCGTTTTCCATTGCGGCAAAACATTCGGCAACGTTATTACCGATTGCTGAAATAATTCCCAAACCTGCTATGTAAACTTTTGAACTCATTTTGTTGCTGCGCTTTTAAATAGCTTGTTCATATTTTCTTTGGTAAATAACAAAGCTTCGGCGGCTTTGTTGTTACTTACTAAAAATAAAGCGGCGGTATAATCTTCCTGCACCACATCAATCCAACCACAAATACAAAGCTCATAGATATTGTTGTTAAACAAATCACTTACGTAATTCACAAGAAAATCAGCGTTAAAATCTTCAAAAACAAAAAAAGAATTTTCGCCTTTAAATTTATTGCGAATACAAATTTCACCCATAACAATATTAGGCAGCGTGTACACAAATAAAGCAGGGCTTGCCATTTGTTTTGTTGACTGAAAATATTTTATATCGGCATCTAAACTTGCATTTGCATTGGTAAGTACAAGCCCAATTTCTTCAGGTGCAAAATTTAAGTTTTGCTCTTTTAATAAAACTTCGGAAGCAAGAAAACCGAGTTTGCTAAGGTTATCCATCTTATAAAATTTTGGATAATCAATTTTTAAAAATTGATAAACAGCCAAAAGAAAAGATTGAATAGTATCCGCCTTTTCAACAAATAATTGCTTATTGTTTTTGTACACAATTTGTTTGCTGATAACACAACTTGATATGATATATTTTTTTTTCAATTCTTGTGCATATACGTTTGGCTAAAGCCGGAGAACTTCTATATTTATTTTACCCAAGACTTAAGTCTTGGGCTATTAATTAAAATGCAATCTGCTTTCGCCGAAGTATTATAAATCATTTTATGATTTACTAAAAATTACAGCCGCATTACAGCCGCCAAAACCAGAAGCTGTTTTTAAAAAATTACGCAAAGATGCATGCATGATTTCATGATATACATTTATTGTTTCTGAAACACCAATTTCTTCAAATCCTTTTGTTGGTATTAAAATATTTTGTTGCAACGATTGTATAGAAATGATAGATTCTATTAAACCTGCAGCGCCTAAAGTATGACCGTAATAACCCTTCAAACTGTTTACCGGTGCGGATTGCAGCTTTGCTGAAGCAATTGCTTTGGCTTCCATTTCGTCGTTATAAATAGTTGCGGTTCCATGTGCAGAAATACAATCAATATCGCTTGCTGATAAACCGGCATCTTTCATTGAAATATAAATGCAGTGATGCAATTCATCACCGGTTCTTGATGGCCCGGAAATATGATTCGCATCATTACTTACAGAACCGCTTATCACTTTAATATCTTCTGATGATTTTTTGTTTGATGAAAGAATAATGGTTGCTGCAGCTTCGCCTAAATTAATTCCGTCGCGGTTTTTATCAAACGGTTTGCAAATAGTATTGCTTAATGCCTGGAAAGATTGAAAGCCTGAAAAAATAAATTTTGAAACTACATCAGCACCTGCAATAATTACAGTTGAGTATTGATTTGATCTTATCAAACGCATAGCAGTTATAATTCCAAGCAAACCCGAAATGCATGCATTTGAAACTACTATTGGTTGATTAATAAAATGAAAATGCTCCGCGATCAATTTGGCTGAAGTATGTAAAGCAATCCTGTTTTTTAATTCATCGTTATATGCTTCCGTTTCAAGCAGGCTTATATTTCCTTTTGTGGTTGAAATAATAAGCAATGTTTTTTTATCTGAAGGATCAATATCAGTTTGCTTCAACGCTTCATCAATTGATGCGATAAGCAACTGTTCAAATTTTGTATAACCCTTATTGGTTTTAAAACTGTTTTCATCAAACAGCGAAGCAAAAAAAGGTTCATCGGCGATCTGTTTATTGTTGTGTGGTTTAACCGCAGAAACATTCAAAAGCAGTTTGGAAAAGTTTGCAACAGTAGTGCTGCCAAGTGGCGAAACAATATTATCGGCAACAATAAATACTTCTTTCATTAAAGGTAATTCGCATGTAAGATAAGCGTTGAAATTATTCCCTGGTGTGTGAGAATATTTTCATTTCGCATTGCGCAACCAATGTATCATTTAATAAAACCCTGCCTGAAATTGCAGTCATATTAAACATTTTACCTGTAACAGTAATTTGTGTTATCAGTACATCGTTTATAGCGGGTAAAGAGAAAACTTCAAAGTTTCTAACGCCGGCAATATAACCGCCGGCAACAGGATTATTTTCTTTTTGCTGTTTGTACCCTCTTGTAGCAGCAACGGTTTGCGCTATGTTTTCCAGCAATCCTGCTTCTGAAAAAAATCCTTCTTCGCATAAAATATTTTCAGCCTTAATAAGAAAAGTTCCGGTAGCATTTACTTCATCGGCAGATAATAATTTATCTATCATTACAAATGGGTATCGCTGCGGAATAAATAATAATATATCGTCAGTACACTTCATAATTAAGAATATAAGCCTCCGTTTATTGAAAGCACCTGCGCGGTAATATACGATGCTTCTTTTGATGCAAAAAAATTAACAGCATGTGCAACCTCTTCAGGTAAACCAAAACGTTTTGCAGGAATAATTTTACTCAATTCCTTTTCATCCAAACCTTCAATCATATCTGTTTTTACAAAACCCGGCGCTACTGCATTTACGGTAATTCCATACCGTGCGATTTCCTGCGCTAAAGATTTTGTGGCGCCGATAACACCTGCTTTTGCTGCGGCATAATTTGTTTGTCCGGCCATACCTTTTAAACCGGAAAGCGAAACAATATTTATAATACGGCCATATTTTTTCGCAAGCATTTGTGT
>JBDUEO010000058.1:0-10982 GCA_040002335.1 Parafilimonas sp.
AGTGTTGGATATTGACGGCCAAATTATTGAAGGCGGATTTGGAATAACCCAACGTGCAGTAGAAGGCCAGCCTATTGGTGAATTTTATGGCCAGAAATTTATTGGCGTAAACTCAAAAACAGGTGATGCGCAATATTTGGGTGTTGATGGAAAACCAACCACGAGTTTTAATAAAGCGGCAAGGGTTACATTAGGCAATTCAAACCCTGATTGGACGGGTGGTTTAACCAACACGCTTACGTATAAAAATTTCGATCTTAGTTTCTTCTTCATGTTTGTGAGCGGCAATAAAGTGTATAATGCTGCAGGTGTTTACCAGTCTGATGGTTTTTATAATGGTTTCGATAATCAAACAACAGATATATTAAATGCCTGGCAAAATAAGGGCGATAAAACAATCGTGCCGCGCATTGGATATTTTTATGGAAGCGGTTACGATTATTCATCGCGCTATTTATATGATGGCGCGTATATCCGTTTAAAAAATGCTACAATAGGTTACAATCTTCCTAATGCTTTAATGCAGAAATTAAAAATGACATCAGCAAGAATTTCTATATCAGGTTATAACCTTATAACCATTACAAAATATCCCGGCGATCCGGAGGTAAATACAGAAACAATTGCAAACATTGGTGGCGGCCAGGATTTTTATACCATACCGCAGGCAAGAACATTTACACTTGGCTTAAATGTAAAATTCTGATAACACACCTTAAAACAAAACAAATGAGAAACTATAAATATTTTTTGCCATTATTATTTTTTGTTGCCTGCTTTGCCTGCAATAAAAAGCTTGATGTGCAACCGCAAAATAATGTAACCGATATACAAACTGGTGATGATGTTACCGCGCTGTTGTTTGGCGGTTATTCGTTGTTGCAAAATGCTTCAGGTTTTGGCGAGCAATACATTTTTATTCCTGATTTATTAGCCAATACTGACCAGGTGCTTTTTGTTGGAACTTTTACCGATTACAAAGACCTCGCAAATAAAAAGCAAACCAAAGAATCAGCGATTGCTTCGGGTATTTGGGAAAACAGTTACCTGTTAATTCAAAACATGAATACAGTATTAGATAAAATAAGTTTGGTTGATGCAGATGCGCAGGATGAAGTTTCCGCCGAAGCAAAATTTATGCGCGGCGTTGCTTATTACGAACTTGTAAACTTTTTTGCGCAGCCATATTCCGCAGGAAATACTACGGCTAATCCCGGCGTGCCATTGGTGTTGCAACCCACTTATTTGTACGATTCAACAAAAAATAAACCGGCACGGGCTTCTGTTGAAGATGTATATAAACAAATAATTGCAGACCTTACCGATGCCGCAAACGGTTTGCCTGCTTCAGCAGATAATGCAAGGGCAACTAAATTTTCTGCCGAAGCATTTTTGGCAAGAACTTATTTAAACATGGGCGATTATACAAATGCGGCGGCAATGGCAAACGATGTAATTAATTCAAGCAATTTCACACTTACATCAACCTACAACCAGGCATTTAACAACCCAAGCAATTCTACTGAAGATGTTTTTGGCATACAGCAAACTGCACAAAGCAATGCAGGCACAGCCGATAATGGCATTGTTACTTTTTACAGGTATGCTTTTGATGCAGATGGAAACAATCAAGGCGGCCGTGGCGATGCGCAGGTTGATCCGAAATATTTTACGCATTTTGATGACGCGAACGATTTGAGGCAAAGTTACACCACGCAAGGCTCAAGCATTTCAGGTGTAGATGGAACATATGCATTAAAATGGCTTACGTTTTATCGTGTTGTGCCAGTGGTTCGTTTGGCTGAAATGTATTTGACAAGAGGCGAAGCCAACCTGCAAAAAGGCGGCAGCCCAGCAGGCGGCGTAATGCCTTTGGATGATATTAATAAAATAAGGGAACGCGCAAATGCTGCGGATTTATTATCTGTGGACGATGATGATTTTGTGGCTGAACGTTTTCGTGAAATGGGTTTTGAAGGGGATAGGTTATGGACGCTGAAGCGTTTAAAATTAGATGTTGGCAAATATCATTACAACGATGCTAAACTTGTGCTGCCGATACCGCAAAGAGAAATTGATGTAAACAGTAACCTTACCCAAAACCCCGGTTATTAAATTATATTAAGAAGGGATAATGAATTGATAGTATAAATCGTATCATCTATTTAGTCATTTTTAAGTTAGGAAACGTTGAAATGTAAAGTGGCTGAATTAATGAACCGCTTTTAATCGGTCATGTTGAGGTAGCGAGGCATCTCCATAAGTTAAAACAGGTTGAATTTTGCAGAGATTTCTCCTATGTCGAAATGACGTCACTCAATAATTCACCTCAAACGCACATTAAATATAAAGGAAAAGGCGTTTCTGAAAAAGAAGCGCTTTTTTATTTA
This sequence comes from Parafilimonas sp., assembly GCA_040002335.1. GTDB lineage: Bacteria > Bacteroidota > Bacteroidia > Chitinophagales > Chitinophagaceae > Parafilimonas. The sequence goes on from JBDUEO010000058.1 coordinate 2,391, forward strand.
TATTTGTCGGGAAATCCTTAACTGGAAACTGGTGATACCACTTTCCCGAGGAAAACCTCTATCCGGAAAACCGGTGATGCCACTTTTACAACCGGCCGTTACTCAAAAAAATTTGTTTAATTGTAATGCCCGTAGTATTGTTCAGGCGGCATTTTAAATAAAACGTTGTGCTGAAACTGAGAGAAGTTTTGCATTTCTTCATCGTGTGTGTACACCCAGTTATCGTATTTATTTTTGTTGATGGTAATTCCAAAAAGCCATTGGTTATATGCATCAAACATACCATCGCGCAACAACTGCAAACTAAAATCGAACAAGCGGTAAGGGTAAGCGCTTGCGTTTGTATTTTCCCAGTTCAATAAAAATCTTGTACGAAATGCCGTGATCATATCAGGCGTTACATCGCCGGATTCGGTTTGCATTGCTGCTGACATAGAAGATGCTACTGCTTTTTCAAAATCTGTTCCGCTGCTTTTTAGCACCGCAATATTTGATTGATTGTTCAGCAAATTTTTATAATTGTTTAGCAATAATGTTTTTACTTCTTCTGTACGTTTTGTAAGGCTTTCCATATTTACAAAAATTTCACCGTAAATGCAGCTCCAGAAAATATTATTATTATCAGCATAATACTTTGCCGCATAATAATAATTGCTGCTGTAATTGCCATCTGCTGCAATACCTTTTTCCCATTGCTCAATAGCGCCGCGTTTATTATCGTACTGCGAAAGCATGTCGCCATATTCGCTAAACAATACACCGCTTTTCGGAAACTTCTTTAAACCGGTTTTGTATAATTTATCTCCTTCTTTATAATCTGCAATAGCTTTATATACCAGCCCGAGTATTTGGTAACTCTGCACATCAGCATCATCTCTTTCAGTAACCGTTTTACCTACTTGCAAAGCGTGCTGGTAATCTCTTCCAAGAAAGGCGATGTAAGCTTCATCTTCTAAAAGAAGTAAGTTGTCAGGATATTGTTGCAAGCCACGTTGCAGTATTTGAATAGCACCCGAAAAATCCTGCTGTTGTGCAGATGTCATAGCCTGTTTGCGAATGTCATCAACCGTTTGTTGCGCATACATTGCCTGAAACGCGCATAGTAAAATAATTAAAAGAAATATCTTTTTCATTTCTTAATAATTTATGATGCATGTAATTTTTTGCATGAAGCTGATGGATTATAAAATATCATGCCTGTTACCAGAATCTCTATGTTAATATTCATGAAATTGAACCGGGATAACAGGTACACGATTTTTTTGTTAACCGCAAATATGATAAACTCTGTTATAATTTTTTATTAAAATGAAATTATTGTAATAAAAAGTATAAGCTTATTGCTGTTAATTTTATTTAAAATGAAATTATTCGCCGGAAGAAGCTTCCTCAGGCACATCAGCAGGAATTGACGGGCCATTATTTTTTATGTGCAATATAAATTTGCTTGAAAATACAAAAGTGTAATTATTGGTTGACAGTAACTGAGATATTACCTCATCTTCCTGCAAAACAGAAACAAATGTTTGAATAAGTTCGTTGCCAGCAAAAATTAGATCTGTTCTGTTGTTATTAAAAGATACAGTAAACCTGTAACCGCTTTTTCTTGCATAACCTGCGCGTTCAAAATCTATGCGGTTAAATGCAAACACCTGCTCCTGCGTGGATGATTTTTTTATAACAATGCGAAGTATAGGTACATATTTAAACCAAACTGATGTATAGAAATAATGCTTATTACTATTCATAAAATATTGCGGTTTTGTATAAACATTTAGCGGGCACGTTAAAATGAATTACCTGTACAAGGTTTTAAATATCATTTAAGTGAAGATAACTATTAATGCCATTTAGCGCAATAATATCTTAAAATTCTTTATTCGTAAATAACATGCGTTACCAATCCATCCCTGAGTTTTGGTTCAAACCACGTACTTTTTGGAGGCATAATATTGCCGCTGTCTGCAATAGCAAAAAGCTGTTCAATTGTTACAGCAAACAAACTAAAAGCCATTACAAATTCACCGCTGTCAACTCTTTTTTCAAGTTCGGATAAACCACGGATGCCACCAATGAAATCAATATTTTTATCTGTACGCTGGTCGTGAATATTTAAATATTTTGAAAGAATATTATGTTGAAGAATGGTTACATCCAACACGCCAATCGGGTCTTCTGAATAAGTGCCTTGTTTCGAAATTAGTTTGTACCATTTGTTTTGTATGTACAAGCCAAAAGTGTGCGGCTCTGTTGGTTTGTAGGCGGAAGTTTGTGCTTCAACAATAAAATCGTTTTGCAATGCAAGTAAAAAATCTGCGGCACTTAAATCATTTAATGTTTTTATTGCGCGGTTATAATCCAGTATGTGCAACTGACTTTCAGGAAATAATGTGGTAAGGAAAAAATCTGCCGATTCACTTTTTTTGTTGCCTGAGGTTTGACGCACTTTTGCCGCTGAAGCTGCCCGGTGATGGCCGTCAGCAATGTAAGTGCAATCAACCTGCGACTGAAAAATATCTGTAATTTCTTTAATGGTTTTATCATCATTAATTATCCAAAGCGCATGACTAATGCCATCATCGGCAAGAAAATTATATACCGGGCTTTTCCTGGTTGTCCATTTTTCAATAATAGTGCTCAGCTCGTTATTATCGCGGTACGCAAGAAATACATTTCCGGTTTGTGCGCCGGTTGTTTTTATATGGTTAATACGATCCTGTTCTTTATCGGGCCTTGTTAATTCGTGCTTTTTAATAATGTTGTTTTCATAATCATCAATGCTGCTTAATGCTACCAAACCTGTCTGGTCTTTTCCATTCATAGTTAACTGGTAAACATAAAAACATGCTTTATTTTCTGAAAATAAAATATCGCGTTTAATAAAAGCATCCAGGTTTTCTTTTGCTTTTTGATAAACTACATCGCTGTGCACATCGGTACTTTCGGGCAAATCAATTTCGCTTTTTGTTATATGCAAAAAAGAATTTGGATTTCCTTGTGCTTCAATTTTAGCTTCCACACTGGTTAATACATCATAAGGTTTGCTCGCAACGTACTTTGCAAATTGCGCCTGTGGCCTTAATGCTTTAAATGGTTTTATTGTTGACATTTGAAAGTTTAAAAATTTAATTTCTTCACGAATATTTTTCATCAAAATCTCTCATTACATCACACAAAACTTTTACGCTGCTTAGCGGCAAAGCATTGTACATTGATACACGCAAACCGCCAACACTTCTGTGGCCTTTTATGCCAACCATTCCGTTTTGTTTGCATACATCTAAAAACAATTTTTCATTTTCAGGATCAACGGTTGTAAAGGTTGCATTCATCAGGCTTCTGTCTCGCTTATCAACTTTACCTTCAAAAACGTGCATTGAATCTAATGTTTCATAAAACAGGTTTGAGCGCTGCTGCGTTCTTTTTTCCATCTCGCGCAAACCACCTTCTTTTTTTATCCATCGCAACGTAAGCATGCTTACATAAATAGCAAAAACCGGCGGTGTGTTTAATAAAGATTTTGCCTCAATATGATTTTGGTAATTTAATATGGAAGGAATAACTCTTTGTACTTTTCCTAAAATATCTTTTTTAATTACAACAATAGTTACGCCTGCAGCACCAGCATTCTTTTGCGCACCGGCATATATTAAAGAGAATTTTGAGAATGGAAATTCGCGGCTAAAAATATCACTGCTCATATCTGCTATCAACGGCACATTTGCTTCAGGAATAAATTGCCATTGCGTTCCTTCTACCGTATTATTGGTTGTATAATGCAAATATTTTGAATGCTGCGGCACCGATAATTCTCTTGGAATATATGTATGGTTACGATCTTTTGAAGAACATGCAATATGCACATCACCAAACAACTTTGCTTCTTTAATAGCTTTGCCTCCCCAAATGCCATTATCGCAATACGATGCTGTTTCATTTTCATCAAGCAGGTTCATGGGCACCTGCATAAATTGGGTGGTAGCGCCGCCATGTAAATACAATACTTCAAACGATTCATCAAGCTGCATTAATTCTTTTACCAACGATTTTGCTTCTTCCAATACATTCACAAACCAATCTGTACGATGGCCGATTTCAAGAATTGATAAACCAATGTTATTGAAGTTAAGCACAGCTTCTGATGCTTGCTGCAACACTTCTGCAGGTAATACTGCCGGACCTGAATTAAAATTATACATCTTCATAAAAATTGCTGTAAAGCAGAAGGCTGCAAAATAAACGCTTTAATACTTATTAAAATAACAGAAATAACTGCGGTTACTGAACGAAAAGTTAATCAGTGTACGGATGATAATAAAAGTAATACTAAGGTTCTGTTGTTTGGTGTTCGTCAAGCTGCGAAACACCACCTGAAATTACAAACTTCATTGCTTCAGCACTATTCATGTTGGTTAAAGGTTTTATTTTTTCTTTCAATACAAAATATACAACGCCGGTAAGCGCATACGACAATGGCACATACACCGCAACATGATCAATCAAGCCAAATTGCGTAACATCGTTTTGCGTTATAAAACCAACGCGCCAGGTATCAATGGCATCAACGCTTACCAAAACAGGCTTATCAAATTTTTTGCGGTTGCCGCCAAATGCTTCAAGAAAATCTTTTACTGATGTGTAAATATATTTTATGCCGGGTGTTTGCTCCAGTACTTTATCAAAAACAGCTACAATTCTGGAAACTATAAAAGAAGAAGAAACCCAACCCAAAAATGTTACAGCTATTACAACCAGTAAAAACCCAACACCGGGAATCGTACGCAAAGAGCCATCGGGTGCTGTCATCATTTTCGGAAAAATATCATATAAAATATCAGGCAAAAAATTATCAACAATATTAAACAGCCATATAACAATATATAACGTAATACCAATTGGCGCTATGATAATAATACCCTGAAAAAAATATTGCAGCGCATTATTCAGTTTAAAATTATCAGCAGTGGTGGAAGGCTTTTTCATCTGTGCATTTTTGTTTTTCAGTTGCGGCACAAAATTTATCGTAAATTTTTTATTTCAGCATTAAATACTTGCTGTATAATTTTTACAATTTATTTCATACTGCAAAAGTGGGTTCAAAATGTATACCCTTGACCGTTTGTATAATAATAAATAAAATATTTATTGGAAACTGTTGTTACATTAAAAGTTTCCATAGTTTTGCACGGCTTTTTCATAAGCGTTATGAGCATGAAGGAAAGAATACAATTAAAAGCTGAAGAACTTTTCAGGCGTTATGGCATACGCAGTGTAACCATGGATGAAATTGCCACCCAGTTAAGCATATCAAAAAAAACCATTTACCAGTTTTATACAGATAAAGAAGCACTCGTACAAGACATTTTTAAAGGCATAACAGAAGAAAATAAAAAGAAATGCACTTATTTTAAGGGCGTTGCAGAAAATGCTGTTCACGAGCAGTTTCTTGCCGGGGATTGTGCACAGGAAATTTTTAATGAAATGAATACATCTGTATTGTTTGACCTAAACCGGTTTCATCCAAATGTATTTGCCGAGCTTGAAAAATTTAAAAAGCAATTTCTTTTTAATTGTTTAAAAGAAAATATTGTTAGAGGAATAAAAGAAGGATTATTTAGAAAGAATATTGATATAAACATTATTACATGGCTTAGGCTTGAAATGATATCAGGTGTTTTTCATAATGAAGAAGTAGTGCATGGCAGAACCAAGCCGCACCAGTTTGAAAATGAAATGAAAGATTTTTTTCTTCATGGCATCTGTACAGAAAAAGGTTTAAGCTTTATTTCAAAATATAAACAGCAACGTCAAAAAAAATTAGCATGAGTTTATTAAAATGCACGTGGCTTTCAACATTACTTATATTTTCATTACATGCAATAGCCCAGCAACCAGCCGTTCACGAATTTTCTGTAAAAGATTGTGTTGACTATGGCTTAAAAAATAATGTGCGCGTAAAAAATGCATTGCTTGATATTGAAATTCAAAAACAGGATAACCGTGTAACAACTGCAAGAGCACTTCCAGCATTGAATGGTGCAGGCGGCTACACGGATAATGTATTAATTCAAACACAACTTTTACCGGGCGAATTTTTTGGGCAACTTCCGGGCACTTATGTTCCTGTAAAATTTGGTACGCAATACACTGCTTCCGGTTCTGTAACCCTGCAGCAAACTTTGTTTGACGGCGAAGTTTTTATTGGCTTGCAGGCAAGAAAAGTTTCTATTGATTACCGGCAAAAAGCTGCCGCTTTAACGCAGGATATTATACGCGCAAACATCTATAAAATATATTACCAGTTGGTGGTAAGCAAAGTGCAGATTGAGCAGCTTAATGCAAATATTTCCAGGGCGCAAAACTTACTGCATGTAAATTCTGAGTTGTTTAAAAACGGCTTTGCAGAAAAGCTTGACGAAAACAGAAGTGCCGTGCAGCTTGCTAATTTTGAAACGGAAAAGCTAAGATCACAAAGCCAGATTGATAATGGTTATTATGGATTGAAGCTTTTAATGGGCATGCCTGAAAAAGATTCGCTTGTACTTACAGATTCGGTAACAGAAGACCAGCTTAAGCAAGGCTTGCTTAATGAAGGCGTTTATGATTATAATAACAGGAACGATTACTTGTTTTATAAATCGTTAAACCAGTTAAATGAATTTAATGTAAAAAGGTATAAGCTAAGTTATTACCCTACACTTAGCCTTACGGGCAATTATGCGCGTGTTGGTCAAGGCAATGATTTTAATGTTTTTGGCAAAGGCCAGTGGTTTAATTCAGCTTATTTTGGATTGAATTTAGCTGTTCCTATTTTCAACGGGTTTTCAAAAAATGCCAATGTAAAAGAAGCAGAGCTTCAGCTTCAGCAATCGCAAAATACACTCAGCAATATAAAAGACTCGATTGATAATTCTGTTTTGCAGGCAATAAACAGTTATCATTCATCAATAGCAGCATTAGACTATCAAAAGAAAAATGTTGCATTGGCAGAAGATGTATATAATCAATCACAAAAAAAATATGAAGCGGGCTTAGGTGCAACGTTGGATATTACCAATGCGCAGGCAGATCTTACCATTGCACAAAGCAATTATGTAAATGCAATGTATGATGCTGTAATTGCGCAGATAAATTACCTGGACGCAACAGGACAGCTTAAATAAAAAGAATAAATTCAGTTTATGATAAATAGAAAAAAATATTTGTTGTTTGCAGTTTCAATAATGCTTCTTGCATCGTGCGGTTCTAAAACCAATGATAATTCGCTTGCAGGAAAAAAAGCAAAGCTTGAGCAATTAAAAAAGCAGCAGGATGATTTAACCAAACAGGTAACAGATCTTCAGGCAGAAATTATTAAGCTCGATCCTTCAGCAAACCCTGAAAAAGCAAAGCTGGTAGCAGTACAAAAATTATCAACAGATAATTTTCAACATTACATAGATCTTCAGGGGAAAGTTGATGCGCAAAATATCGCTTATGTTACCTCGCGGAGCGCACAACCTGCACAGGTGAAGGCTTTGTATGTACAACCGGGTGATCGTGTACAAAAAGGCCAGTTATTGCTTACGCTTGATAATTCACTTGCACAAAAAGCAGTTGACCAGGCGCAAACACAATTAAAATATGCCAAAGACCTTTATAGCAGGCGTAATAATTTGTGGAAAGAAAATATAGGAACTGAAGTTGAACTTACTACTGCAAAAAATAATGTTGACCAGGCGCAACATGCACTTGACCAGGCAAACGAACAATTAAGTTTTTCAAAAGTATATGCTGATATAAGCGGCGTTGCAGATCAGGTAACCATTCATGTTGGTGAAACATTTCCATCAGCTACGGGTTTTATAAAAATTGTAAATACGAGCGATTTAAAAGTAACCGCGCTGGTGCCGGAAAATTATCTTGAAAGAGTAAAAGCAGGCAGCAATGTAAAAATTATTTTTCCTGATTTGAATGACACATTAAACTCAAAAATAAGTGTTGCAAGTAAGGTTATTGATCCTAACAGCCGCACGTTTTATATTGAGGCAAAACTGCCTGCTAATTCAACATATAAACCCAATCAACTGGCGTTTGTAAGAATAATGGATTATGCTGCATCAAACAGCATTACTATTCCTGTAAACACATTGCAAACAGATGACCAGGGAAAATATGTTTTGGTTGCGGTATCAGAAAATGGAAAAACTTATGCACGTAAAAAGCGTGTGGAAATTGGTGAGATGTATAACAACCAGCTTGAAATAAAAAGCGGCCTTTCTGAAGGCGACGTGCTGATTACAGATGGTTTTCAGAATTTGTACGATGGCCAGTTGATTACAACAACGGCAAGCTAAGTATCAGGATGAATGGCACGCAGAATGTTCATCAAAAAAAAATTAAACTGAATGTATGAGTTTAGTAAATACCGGTAAAAAATTTAAAGAATTTTTTCTTACATCGTGGAGCGTAACCAATAAAACGGCTGTTTATCTTATCATAATTATTGTTACCATTTGGGGCGCAACAACATTTGTTACCACGCCAAAAGAACAGTTTCCTGATATTGTTATTCCAACCATTTATGTACAAACAATTTATGTTGGCAACTCA
>JBDUEO010000059.1:0-10979 GCA_040002335.1 Parafilimonas sp.
AAATACAATCCTATTTATGTGTTGGCCTTGATACGGATATTACAAAAATTCCGGCGCATCTTCAATCAAACCCGGATGCAGTTTTACAATTTAATAAATCAATTATTGACGCAACAAAAAAGTATTGCATCGGTTATAAAATAAACACAGCATTTTACGAAACGCTTGGTGTAAAAGGTTGGCAGATTATAGAAAAAACGCTCGAACATATTCCTTCAACACACTTTAAAATTGCTGATGCAAAACGCGGCGATATTGGCAATACATCTGCTCAATATGCCAAAACTTTTTTTGAAACTTTTTTGTTTGATGCGGTCACGGTTGCGCCGTATATGGGTGAAGACAGCATTCGCCCGTTTCTTGATTATGACAACAAATTCACCATTGTTTTGGGTTTAACTTCAAACAAAGGTGCAAACGACTTTGAATATTTAAAAACAAGTGACGGCAATTTTTTCTACGAGAAAATAATACGTACCATTTCAACCTGGGGAACGCCTGAAAATTTAATGTTTGTGGTTGGCGCAACACAGGCAAAAGAACTTGAAAATATACGTAAAATCATTCCCAAAAATTTTTTACTGATTCCAGGTATTGGTGCACAGGGCGGGAGTTTAAAAGAAGTAAGCCAATATGGAATGAATAAAGATTGCGGCTTACTAATTAATGCCAGCCGCGCCGTGATTTACGCTTCAGGTAAACAGGATTTTGCTGAAGCCGCTGCTGCTATTGCACTAAAATATCAACAGGAAATGCAAGGTTATTTAGCCGGTATTAATATTTCATAACATCTTTGTTTGCCGGCATGTTGGTTTCATAATATTGTACAATATTTTCTCGTGTAGTCATAAGCCAGGCCATGTAACTACTTCATTAAAATTTATTACCTGGTAACTGAAATATTTACTGTAACAATTTTTTTTTAAATGTTCATATTTAATTTTAAAATTTTATTATTGAATCATTACATTCACAGTCCTAAAAATTTAATGCTATGATCAAATTAATGGTAATTGGCAATCTTGGAAAAGATTGTATAGTAAACACGGTGAACGGTAAAAACGTAATAAATTTCAGTGTGGCACATACGGAAAAATTTAAAGACAGTACCGGTGCGCAGCGAGAAAAAACTACCTGGGTTGAGTGCGCTTACTGGACTGACCGCACAGGTATTTCGCCTTACTTAAAAAAAGGAACACAAGTGTACGCAGAAGGCACACCTGAAGTGCGCACTTATCAAACCAATGACGGAAAAAGTGGCGCTTCACTAAGCCTGCGTGTGCAAACAGTTCAGTTGCTTGGTAACAAAAGCGACAATTTGGGTGGTGCACAGTCAACAGAAAAATCTTATTCAAATTCAAACTCAAATGCAAATTCATATTCTAATCAAAGCACTGATTCGCAAGCAAGTGATGATATAAATGATGCAGGCGACGATCTTCCTTTTTAAAAAAATACTTAACAATAAAAAAGCAGTTAAAAATTTTTAACTGCTTTTTTATTAATGTTATAAATGCTTATTGTAACTATAATTTAAAATCTTTTTTCATTTCTGCAATACAATTTTTAATATAGTTTGATACAAAAGTTGCATTGGCTGGAATAGATTCTATATCCACTGAATTTTTTGCATTTTGTTCAACTTTGCGAATCAATTCTTTTAATTGAATTATATTAAAAAGATCAATACTGGCTTTCATTTTATGCGCAAAAAAATATACCTTTTGCCAATCGTTTGCAGCACAGGCACTTTCAAGACTTGTGTTTGATTGCGGCATATGTTCAATAAACAAAGAAACCATGTACTTTACAAATTCTTTGTCTGCGTGATGTGTTTGTATTAAAATTTGAGTATCGTATAATTTTCCGTTATCAGGCATCGTGTTTACGTTTTGCAATTTTTAATTGTTGGCTGTTTATCATTCTGTAAATAGTTGATTTTCCAACATCCAGTTTACCTGCAACAGTTAACACATCATAATCGTATTCATCAAGATATTGCTGAATAAGTTTTAATGTATATTCTTTTAGGGTATGGTGCCCGTTTCTTGTATGATTGCTTTTGATAGGCGTAAAATTTATTTGCAGGTCTTCTTCATTTATTTCTTCATTCTCAGCCATTACACAGCCAAGTTCTATAATAGATTTTAGTTCTCTAATATTTCCGGGAAAAGTGTACATCATCAGCTTTTGCTTTGCGCTTAATGAAAGATGTTTTTTAGGCTGATTATTTTCTTTATAAAATTGATCAATAAAAAATTTTGCGATAAGCAATATATCATTTTCGCGATCTCTTAAAGGTGGCAAAACAATCGGCAAACCAAGCAAGCGGTAATACAGATCTTCTCTAAAATTTCCTCTTTCAATTTCTTCCAGCAGGTTGCGGTGTGTAGCCACAATTATGCGTGGATTGATTTTTACTATTTCGTTGCTGCCAATGCGTGTTATTTCTTTTTCCTGCAATGCCCGCAACAATTTTGCCTGCAGGTTCATATCCATTTCGCCTATTTCATCAAGAAATAAAGTGCCATTATGCGCTTCTTCAAATTTACCAATGCGCCGGTGAGTTGCACCTGTAAATGAGCCTTTTTCATGTCCAAACAATTCGCTTTCTAAAAGGTCTTTTGGAATAGCTGCAACATTAACGGGTACAAAAGCTTTCTTTTTTCTTTCAGAATTAAAGTGAATTGCTTTAGCCACTAACTCTTTACCAGTACCTGTTTCACCGTTTATGGAAATAGTAATATTAGTAGTGGTAGCCTTTGTCATTAAATTAAAAACCTTTTTAATGGCGCTGCTGTTACCAATAATAATATTTTGAAAAGTATATTTTCTTTCTACTTCCTGTTTAAGGTCTTCCACCTCTTTTTTAAGTGCTAAATTTTCGCTTAAGTTTTGAATTGCCATCCAAAGCCGTTGTTCTGTATCTGCATCTTTTACAATATAATCGTGTACGCCTTTTTTAAAAAGATCAATCGCAACTTTTATATCTTCCTGGCCTGAAATAATAATTACCTGGGTTTCGGGGCTTAGTTCTTTTATCTGGTTTACTAAGGCATCACCGTTTACATCGGGCATAGAATAATCAAGCGTGATGATATCTGGCTTTTCGTGTAATGTGGAAATAAGCGATTTTGCAGAGTAAAATTTTTTAACCTGATACTCTGGATTTAATGATAAATAATAACTTAACCTGGCGACATATATTTCGTCATCGTCTACAACGAATATGCGTATGGCTTCTCTTAGCATATACGGATTTTGGATATGCAATATAACGCACACAAGGCTTTTGTAGTATAAAGTTTATATACTTTTTTTGCCGTTGTTACCTTTTTAGTGTTTACCTCGGGTACAAAGTTTATTTTTGTTGTATGGAAATTACGTTTGAAATGATTGACCGGTTGGCGCACCTTGCAAAGTTACAATTTGATGAAGAAGAAAAGAAGGAGCTTAAAGTTGATCTTGAACGTATGATTGAATTTGTAGAAAAACTTAAGGAAGTCGATACAAGCGGCGTTGAACCTTTATTGCACATTACGGATGCTGTAAATGTGTTACGCGAAGATGAAGTAAAACAAACCATAACAAAAAAGGAAGTGCTTTTAAATGCACCTTTAACCGATGGTAATTTTTTTAAGGTTCCAAAAGTGCTAAAGAAAGAAATCAATAATTAAATCTATCATTTTACCAATAATTTATGCAGCCAATAATAGAATTACAGCAAATAACAAAGATGTATTACATGGGCGCGAATTCGCTCGAGGTATTAAAAGGCATTTCGCTTTTAATTAATAAAAACGAGTATGTAGCATTAATGGGGCCTAGCGGAAGCGGCAAAAGTACATTAATGAATATTTTAGGTTGTCTCGATACGCCAACCAGCGGCAGCTACATTTTAAACGGAAAAGATGTAAGTAAAATGGCTGATGATGATTTGGCCGATGTGCGTAATATCGAAATTGGTTTTGTGTTTCAGCAATTTAATTTGTTGCCGCGTTTATCGGCCGCTGAAAATGTTGCACTGCCTTTAATATATGCAGGTATTGGTAAAAAAGAAAGAACAGAACGTGCAATGGAAGCATTGAAAAAAGTTGCATTGGCAGACAGGGCAGACCATAAACCAAATGAAATGAGTGGCGGACAAATTCAACGCGTTGCCATTGCGAGAGCTATTGTAAATAACCCTTCTTTATTACTTGCCGATGAACCAACCGGAAATCTTGACACCAAAACTTCCGTAGAAGTAATGGAGATTTTTGGGCAGATACAGGCTGCTGGCAATACCGTTGTTTTAGTAACACATGAAGAAGATATTGCTGAATATGCCAAACGAATTGTGCGCCTGCGCGACGGCAGTGTTGAAAGCGATAATTTTAAGCAAATAGAAATGGCGATGCATTAATGTTGCCATACAAATCTACTGTACAAGGGAGTGACACAACAATGTTTAATTGAAATACTGCAGTTCGTTACATAAAAAAAATCAGCACTCTTTTAAACCAAGCGGAATATTTAAGGCAAGGCCACCTTCAGCAGTTTCTTTGTATTTAAAATTCATATCTTTTGCTGTGTCCCACATTGTTTTTATTACTTTATCTAAACTCACACGCGCATAATCCGGTGAACTTTGTAAAGCAAGCTGAGAGGCTGTAATAGCTTTTATGGCGCCCATTGTATTACGTTCAATGCAAGGCACCTGCACAAGCCCGCCGATAGGATCACAGGTCATACCAAGATGATGCTCCATTGCAATTTCGGCAGCCATTAAAGCCTGTCGTTGTGTGCCGCCCAAATTTTCAGTAAGCGCAGCTGCGGCCATTGAAGAGGATACTCCAATTTCTGCCTGGCAACCGCCCATTGCAGCAGATATCGTGGCTTCTTTTTTAAAAATGCTTCCTATTTCGGATGCAGTTAAAAGAAAGCGGATAATTTTTTCATCATCATTGCCATCGCAAAAAATAATGAAGTATTGCAGCACGGCAGGAATAACGCCGGCAGCGCCGTTGGTTGGTGCAGTTACAACGCGGCCAAATGAAGCATTTTCTTCATTTATAGCAAGCGCAAAACAACTTACCCAATCCAATATGTATTGAAAATTATGGCCGCCACTTTTTATGATTTCTATCCATGAATCATAATCGTTATAGTTGTTATTTTTTATGAGTTTTTTATTAAGATCGAAAGCCCTGCGCCGCACATGCAAACCACCGGGCAATTCACCTTTGCTATGGCAGCCGCGATACATGCATTCTTTCATGGTTTGCCAAAGCGCGAACACACCTTGTTTTGTTTCTGATTCACTGCGCCACGCACTTTCATTTTCCATCACCACTTCACTAATTGATAAACCTGTTTTCATGCACCAGTGTAAAAGATTTTCTGCAGTATTTACAGGAAAAGGTAGCTCAATGGAAGATGCATTGCTTTGTGATTCATTTTCTTTTACAACAAAACCACCGCCTATTGAATAAAATGTTTCGCTTATCTGGTTATCATTTTCACAATCAGCAAGAAAGGTTAATGCGTTTGGATGAAAAGGCAACGATTCATTTGTAAGAAATTGTACTGTTGCTTTAATTTCTTTTTCGTTATTCAGCATCAGTTTATTTTCTAATGTTATCTGCTGCATTTTTATTGCAATTGAATTTACATCAATCGTAACCGGGTCTTCTGCGCACAAACCCATCAGCACGGCAATATCAGTACCATGGCCTTTACCTGTTTTTGCAAGCGAGCCGTATAATAAAACCGTAACAGATATGGTATGCTGAATTAAATTTTTTTGTTGCAGCGTTTCAATAAAACGCAACGCAGCTCTCCATGGCCCTAATGTATGAGAACTTGATGGCCCAACGCCAATCTTAAACATATCAAAAACAGAAATTGCTTCATGCGGCATAGCCGTGTAAAATTACTATAGCTGCAAACATTTTTGTTAAAAACATATTGGTTCAAAAAAAAATAGAATGCGGTTACAACGTTTTTAACTTTTCAGCAGTCTTTCATTCGTATCATTTTTGCATTAATTCACGTTTTAAAAAAACTTATAAAATTTTTTATGAAGAAATTACCATTAATTATTCTTGTTGCAATGAGTGTCATAATTTTTGCTGCTTCATGCAGTCTTAATAATAACAGCACATCGAATCCTTCCAACGGAGGTTTTTTAGTGGCCAATATTTCGCCGGATGCGCCGCCACTAACATTATATTCCAATGGTGCTGCAACGTCAATACAAAATCTTGGTACAGGTACATATACACCTTATTACCAGGCTACAGCGGGCAGTTATAATTTTGCTTTTTATGATTCTGCTTCTGCCACTTCACCGGTTCTCTCCAACACTATAAACATTTCTACCGGTGCTAATTACAGTTATTTTATAATTGATTCTTTTAGTAAAGTAAAAGCAAGTTTTGTGCAGGACTTTCTACCATCTCCATCACCGGATTCTGTGTATATACGATTTTTTAATTTTAGCCCCAATGCAGGCGCTGTTAGTTTGTACGAATCATCTGTTTTCGATTCATCTTTTTATTCAAACAGATTTTTTAACGACCAGGCTAATACCACAGGTTTAGCTAATTTTGTAAGACTAAAAACAGGATCGCTTGCTTACTACAATTTTCAATTAAAACAATCGGATGGAACAGTAGTGGCAAGCAAATTAGATACCTTATCAGCCGGCCACATTTACACTTTATTCGCAAAAGGTAATGTTGAAGGTACAGGAGCACAAGCTGTTGGTATTGGCCAGATTTTAAATTATTAATTTTCCCGGTAAATATAAAAACCGTCTTACTAATAATAAGGCGGTTTTTATATTTGTATTAAGCAAAGCATGCATAATTTTATTTAAAAGTGATAACAGATTTTTTAATAATCGGACAAGGTATTTGCGGCACCTGGCTCAGCTATTATTTATTAAAAGAAAATAAAAGCATTATTGTTATTGATAAAAAAAATTTACAAAGTGCAAGCAATGTTGCAAGTGGTGTAATTAATCCCGTTACAGGAAGAAGAGTGGTTACAACGTGGATGGCAGATGAATTGTTGCCATTTGTTTGGAAGGCATACAGCGAATTAAGCACAGCATTAACATCAGAATATATCAGCCAAAAAAATATGCTCGTTTTTGCAACGGCGCCAGATGTACAAAACGCTTTTAAGACAAGAATGAACGAGCAAAACAGTTATATAAACTCATCAACTGTAAAGAAAGAATATTTACATACTTATTTTAATTTTCCTTTTGATGTGTTTGAAATTTCGCCTTGTTATGTTGTTGAAATGCGCGCATTATTAAAACAATACCGCGAATATTTAGAAGAAAAAAATAGATTGATTGATGAAGTGTTTGATGAAAGTGCGCTAATATTTCACAATGATTTCGTTCAATACAAAAACATTAAAGCCAAAAAAATTATTTACGCTAACGGTGTGCATGCATCCAATAGTAAATACTGGGTGAACCTTCCTTTTGTTCAAAATAAAGGCCAGGCGTTGATTATAGAAACTACAGGTTTGCAAACATCGCACACGTATAAATTCGGGCAGCTTACATTAATTCCAATAAATAAAAATTTGTGGTGGGTGGGAAGCAGCAATGAATTATCATTTGAAGGCATTGAACCAACGCAAGATTTTATAGAAAGAACTATTGCATCATTAAAATCAATTTTAAAAATTCCATTTACTGTAAATGAACATTGGTCTTCTTTAAGGCCCGCAACTGTTGAGCGCCGTCCGTTTGTTGGCACACATCCTTTACAAAAACAAATTGGCATTTTAAATGGAATGGGTTCAAAAGGTTGTTCATTGTCGCCGTGGTTTGCAAAACAATTTGCTGATAATTTAATTTATGAAAAGCCGATTGATGCACTGGCTGATGTGCAAAGATTTTCTGGAATGCTTGGCAGAAAAAATTAATTTTCATTGCCCACTAATTTTTCTATTTTTTTATCAGGTACAATCCATAAAATTGCTACCAGCACAAATATTAAACCTGATATAATTGTATTAATATAAGCAAGCGGTATTGCAGCGGTGTATAAAAATAAAGAGCCCATGCCTTTGCCTCTTTGCCGTTGCATAATATTTTTTAGTTGCGTCTCATCTTTATGGCATCGTTCAATAGTTATTTGCAGTATGGTATAAGCAATGCCGCACATGTCAAGCAGCACTGCATATAGCGCAACAGGAAACGGTTCAAAGTGATTTTCACCCACCCACGCTGTAGCAAACGGAACAAGCGACAGCCAAAACAAAAGATTAAGATTGGCCCACATAATGCCTGCACTTATATGCTTTACAAGGTGCAATAAATGATGATGGTTGTTCCAGTAAATACCAATAAAAGTGAAGCTTAAAACATAGCTTATAAAAACTGGTGTTAACGGAACAAGCGCCTGAAACGTGGCGCCTTCAGGTACTTTTAATTCAAGCACCATAATGGTTATAATTATTGCAATAACACCATCGCTGAAAGCTTCTAAACGTGTTTTCCCCATTCAATTATTTTAGGCTTGCGTACACTAATTGTTCAAACTGTTGAGATAAATTGTAATGTGAATTTGGTGTTTGTTGCGTCATGATTAAACAGATAAGATGTGCTTTTGGATCTGCCCAATATGTTGTTCCAAAATAGCCGCCCCAATCAAAACTGCCTGCATTGCGGCTGCCATCTGCGCTGCCTTTATCTGTAACAATTTCAAACCCTAAACCAAAATTATTTTTACCGTTAAAAAGAAAATCAAGCTGCGGATGCAACATCATTTCTGTTGTTCTTTTTGAAAGAATTGTTTTGCCATTATACGTTCCGCCATTCATGATCATTTGTAAAAAAACGGCGTAATCATAAGCAGTGGAAGATAAACCGGCACCGCCTGAAAAATAATGTTTATTCATTTTCGGATAATCAGGATCAACACCAAAATTTGTTTTATTCCATGCAATAATATGATGCAAAGAATCTTCAGTATATACTGTTGTAAGGCGATTAAATTTATCTGCCGGTAAATTGAACCATGTATCATTCATGTTTAATGGTTCAAAAATATTTTTACGTAAAAAATCTTCAAGGTTTTCGCCGCTGATGATTTCAATAATGTCGCCAAGTACATCTATGCTTAAACCATAACGCCATTGTGTGCCGGGCTGAAATGCAAGCGGAAGTTTGCCTAAGGTTTGCATGGCATCGCCAAGCGATTGATCAATTACGCCAAGCCCTGATTGAATATTATTTTTTGCATAAATGGCTTTCATATTATCAGTACCAATACCGGGATAATCAAGGCCTGAAGTGTGTGTAAGCAGATCTTTTATTGTGATATCTCTTTTTGCCGGAACGGTTGTGTAAGTGGAGTCTGATGCATGAAAAGAATCCAATACATTTTCATGCGCAAACGAAGGAATATATTTTGAAACAGGATCGCTTAGCGAAAGTTTTCCTTCATCATATAAAATTAAAATGCCTGTACTAACAATGGCTTTTGTTTGCGATGCAATGCGGAAAATACTATTGGTTTCCATGGGTTTTTTTGATGCTGCATCACTATATCCATAAGCTTTGTTCTGAACAACCTGGCCATCTTTTACAATAATGGTTACTACACCTTTTATCCAATCGCGGTTTACATAACCATTAATTAAAGTATCTATGTTTGATAATCTTTTATAATCAACAGATGCAAGCTGGTTGCTGCTTATTTTTAAAGTGTTTTGTGCGTTGCATGCAGTTGCTGAAAACAGAATTAAAGCAATTGCACACAGATTTTTTATTCTTAAAAATAAAGGCATAACAGTAGTTTTAATTTTGATAAATATAATGACTAAATTATTTTAGCTGAAATGAATCTCCATCAGTATAAATACTCATTTTAATATCATTAAATTTTATAAAACCTTCTTTTGTTATTTGTAAATTTTGCGGATGCGAAAAAACAATTACCTGGCTTGCGCCCGCAACTTTTACATCGTTGTTATGAACAATAATGGCAGTGCCTTCATCAATACCAATGCAAGGCAATGTTGGATATTTTGCTATCGCAGTTAACAAACGATTGTAGCGGCTTCTTGTTATAAAATGCATATCAATAATGGCCGAATCAATTAAGCTTAAACCTTCTGCAATTTCAATATTATTATTCCAGAGTTTTGGAAATGTTGATGCATAACTTGTATCACCGAGCAATTGATTTCCTGTAATCATAAAATGGCTCATTAAAGCTGCGCCGGCACTTGTGCCTGCAATCGTACTTCCATTTTTATACGCATTTTGTATGGCAGTTTGAATAGGTGTATGCAACACGATATTCATAAAACGGCTTTGATCGCCACCTGTAATAAAAATCAGTTTTGCTTTTTTTACTGAATCAAGCCACGCAGTTTTGTTGATATCATTTTTTGTAAAATTGAAACTGATGATTTTGTTGTTGCAAACTTTTGCAAAGTCTTGTTTAATGTAATAATAAGAAGTGTCAGGATAATCGGTTGACATTGGTAAAATGGCAATGTAATCAGATGAATTAATATTTGATGTTGCCACTAATTGTTGCATTAATGCATTTGATTTAAGACCGCCGCCAATTATGAATAAATTACCTTTTGCCTGGCTAAAGGTTTGCAAACACAACAGCAGGTAAATACATGCAGATACAAATTTATATTTCATGATGAAGTTTTATTTGATTGAACATTGCTGCCATCTTTGTTGCAGTACAAGCTGTGCGACGCAACCGTGATGCCATAAAAATATTTGCCGGGCTCATACAAAAATTAATAACCATCATTTTGCTTTAAAATGTCTGCGCCTACAGCATTTATTTCGTTAATAGGAATTGGAAAAACAAGCTCATTTGCATCGTAAGCAAAACCATCAACGCTTTGCTGTAAACGTTTTATATCCTGAATACGCTGGCCTTCATCTGCAAGTTCAAGATGCCTTTCTAAAATATGCTGGTGTCGATCTTTTGGCG
>JBDUEO010000060.1:0-10955 GCA_040002335.1 Parafilimonas sp.
ATCATGTTTTTTACCTGCCAATTGATTCAGTTACCAACGCTAAAAAGTTTCTTGATCTTATTCAACCTTCATTAATTGTATTTGTAAAATACGAGTACTGGTATTATTATTTAAAAGAAGCGCACAACAGGCAAATTCCACTGTTAATGGTTTCCGGAATTTTTTTACCTGAATTTTCTTTTTTTAAATGGTATGGAAAAATGAGAAGGCAAATGCTTACATTTTTTACGCATTTTTTTGTTCAGACTGAAAATTCAAAACAGCTTTTAGCGTCAGTTAATATTAACAATGTAAGCGTTTCGGGCGATACAAGATTTGACCGCGTTTTAGAAGTTGCAGCAGCAATAAAAAGCCTTCCTGAAATTGAGCATTTCATCAATCACAAAAAAACGATTGTTGCAGGCAGTACATGGATTGATGATGATGAAGCGCTTGATCATTTTGCCAACACACATGCTGAATTAAAATTTATTATTGCGCCTCATGATATAGGAAAGGAACGGTTGAAAGAATGCAGCAAACTGTATAAAAATTCTATTCTTTATTCCGAATACATCAATACAATAAATACAAATGAAGCAGTAAATGAAAATTTTAATACGCTGATAATAGATAATATCGGCATGTTGAAATTTATATATCGGTATGCAACTATTTGTTATGTTGGCGGCGGTTTTGGAAACAATGGAATACATAATATTCTGGAAGCCGCGGTATATTATAAACCTATTTTGTTTGGCCCGGCGTATGAAAAATTTTCAGAGGCGATACAATTGATTGATAAAGGCGGCGCGTTTGATATAGAAGATGCCATTGAACTGGAAGATGAATTGAATGATCTTTTACAAGATGAAGAATTGTATGCAGAAGCCAGTAAAATTTCGGGCGATTATGTAAAAAAACATTCGGGCGCTACTAATTCAATTATGAATTACATTCAGGAAAAACGCCTTTTAACCAACTGATCAAATAATTCAACAGTTTCGCTTTTTTCATTCCACGCAAGCTTTAATTTTAGTTCGCGTTTAATCCAAAATTCTGCTTCGCCATAAATATTAAAACTGTTGATGGTTTTAATGCTGCGATCGTACATTATCTGGTCTCCGCGAAAAAGTTCATTTATAAAAAGATACTGATCGTTTATGCCAATTG
The DNA here is from genome assembly GCA_040002335.1 of Parafilimonas sp. GTDB lineage: Bacteria > Bacteroidota > Bacteroidia > Chitinophagales > Chitinophagaceae > Parafilimonas. The sequence continues at coordinate 1,153 of JBDUEO010000060.1, forward strand.
CTTTTCTAAGATCTTTAACCGGCCCGTCTTTTATTGTATGCGCCACTTCTTTTTTAGGCGTTGCAGATTTTAATTTATCATTCAAACTTTCCTGTTGCGCAGCAATGGTTTCATTTACTTCCTGCCGTTTTAAAGCAAGTGTTGGAATTTCTACCATAGGATCGAAAAAATTAAATTTTCCCTGCTCTTGTTTTTGCTTTTCAGGTTCAGCAGTAACAACGGTTTCCGGTTGATGTATTTCTTCCAGAACAACCAGTTCTTCATTATTGTTATGCGGATTGAAATGCGAAGCCGCAGGAAAAAAAACAGATATAACAGAAGGCAAATCCTGACCTTCCATTTCTCTTTCTTCCAGTTCAGAAAGCAGCATTTGCAAAGTAATGCGCAACTGTTCTTTACCTGATTTATTTTGGTATTGATCCTGCAAGCGTTCTATCAACAATCCTATTTTTTCCATAAGGATATTTATATTTGAAGCATTTATTATAGCTATAATAACGCAGCTAAGTTAATTTTATTTTTAATGTTTATTGAACCCAATATATCAGGCCAGCGGCGCGGATGGATTGAAGTGATCTGCGGTTCTATGTTCAGCGGCAAAACAGAAGAATTAATTCGCAGAATGAAACGTGCAAATATTGCCCATTTAAAAACAGAGATTTTTAAGCCTGCAATTGATAACCGTTACCATGCAATAAATATTGTAAGCCACGATGCAACTTCTGTTCAATCGCAACCTGTGCAACATTCACAAAATATTTTATTGCTTACGCAGGATGCAGATGTGGTTGGTATTGATGAAGCGCAGTTTTTTGATGATGGCATTGTGCAGGTTTGCGAAAAGCTTGCATTAAAAGGCATTCGTGTAATTATTGCCGGGCTTGATATGGATTATTTGGGCAAACCATTTGGCCCCGGTCCGCAGTTGCTGGCCATTGCAGATTACATTACCAAGCTGCATGCAATTTGTGTGCATTGCGGAAATATTGCGAATATGACTTATCGCAAAACAAAACAAAGCGGCCAGGTAGTAATTGGAGAAATGGATATTTATGAACCACGTTGCAGGGTTTGTTATTTGAAAGGTGATAACCTTCCTATTGTATAACATTATCTTACCCTTTTCTTTTATTTCAGTTAATGGCTCTATAGAAATTATTATTACTTATACATTTATTAACCCAGCCATAACTTCATCAACAACTTTCTTAAAATGCAGGGAAGAATTAGCCGCACCTAAAATGCTTTACTACTTATACTTTCGCCAGATTTGTGACAGTCAAAATTTTACTATCTAAGTGCTATACATTCAACCGAAATAAGAATTCCGCCAGGAAAAGCCAGCACTTGAGGTATACTGCGGGCAGGTGAATTTTCCGGAAAAAATTCAGAATATACTTTGTTTACAATGCTAAAGTCATTACCGGCAACCATGAAAATTGTTGTCTTAATTACTTTTGACATATTGCTTCCTGCTTCCTCTAAAATGATTTTAATATTCAAAAAGCATTGCCTTGTTTGTTCTTCAAAGTCGTTACTTACAATTTTACCAGATTCAAGGTTTAAACCCGGTGTACCGGAAAGAAAAATGTAATCTCCGGCAATTACTGATTGCGGAAAGAATTCGCTCATTTTTGGAGCTTTTGCAGTATTGAAGTTTTTTCTTTCAACCATTATATAAATTTAAAAACGTAAACTAAAGATTGCTTACAAAGTACAGGCTAACACATAACGCAAAGATTACGATATTATACACAATTCAAAATCGCGAGGTCTCATTCCAACACACCAGGCTTGCTATGAAGACCTCGCTATGACGGAATTTTCAGCCCGGAACTGCGGCCCAATAGCCCAGCTACCTCCAAGCTATGTTGCCTGCTGTACGGTTGTTTGTTGTCTTGTTGCCTTGAAAAAAATGTAATAAATACTTGTCATAATGTAAGAAATGTTTGTCTAAATGTAAATCTAACATTACCTTTGGTGAAATTATTTTTTATGATACACGAATTGTTATTACCGAATAAGTACAAAATAGTTGGTTGGTTCATTCTTATACCTGCTACAATTCTTGGAATAATTTTAATGGTTACTGATTTTGAAGGTATGCCATTGAACGCCAAAGTTTTTGCCATACTCAATAATGAAATTTTTGGGAAAAGTCAGTTTTTTACTTTCATTCATGCAAATGTTACTAATACTGTTATTGGAATTTTATTTATTGCTGGGGCACTATTAGTTGTATTCTCAAAAGAGAAAATCGAAGATGAATTTATCACAAATCTTCGTCAATCATCGTTGCTTTGGGCGGTACTTTTCAATTATATTTTGTTGCTCTTTTCCTTTGCATTTATTTACGGTACCGCATTCTTAAATGTTATGCTCTACAATATGTTTACGGTCTTGATAATTTTCATCGCCAGGTTTAATTATGTTTTGTACAGCAACTCTAAATCTATGTCAGATGAAAAACACAATTAAAGTTGAAAGAGCTATAGCAGATTTGACCCAAGAAGAACTTGCAAAGAAAGTGTCAGTCAGCAGACAGACCATAAATGCAATGGAAGCAAATAAATATGTCCCGTCAACAGTCTTGGCTCTTAAAATTGCTAAAGTCTTCAAAAAGCCTGTTGAAGAAATATTTGTGCTTGAGAAGAATGACTGATTATGGTTGGTTGTATAGCAGGCAACACGTAAATTTATGATATAAGATGCTATTTCAAAAAAAATATCAGTATTAAAAATTAACAATTTAGTGTTCGCAATTTTGTATTGTTTTTTATTTAATCGCATTTCGGTTGCCTGCAACACCAACCACGAACCTATCCGGAAAATTCCGTAAGCCACTTTCTTGAAGGAAATCTTTTTTGGAGATATTCTTTATTTTAATAGCAGGTTGCAGAAAGGTAAAAGCAGATTCCCGGTCAGGCCGGGAATTACGATTAAGTGGTTGCGTTTTATTCTAACTTATTTAAGCTTTTAGTTTCAATAAATAGGGCTGCACGTCTTTCCAGTGAAAATATAAATCTGCTGATGATGATACTAACCCGTCAGGTTTAATTCATGTTTTTCTGATGTTTTAAAGCTAATAACCTGACAGGTTTTTTTGAGACAGCTTTAATAACTGCAACTTAAATTTTCAAACAAAATAAAGTGCAACCAAGGCTGCACTTTCACGGTGGGTCTGTTTCTTATGTGGCTGCCTCCGTCTCTTAAATAATATAATCTAAATTATAAAACCATCAGGCAATACTGCGTTCTTTTTCACTACAACAATACCATCTTTTACAGTGTATAAAGTATGGTCAACGTTTTCTAAATGGGTGCCGCCATTAATGCGCACATCATTTCCAATTCTGCAATTTTTATCAATAATGGCATTCTTTATATAGCACCTTTCGCCCACGCCAATGCGCGGTACGCCAGATATTTTGTTTTCTTCCATTTGCTCAATGGTTTCGTAAAAATCGTTGCCCATTAAGTAACTGTTTACAATGGTGCTGCCGTGGCCAACCCTTGTGCGAATGCCCATTAATGTATTTTCAACGCGGCTGGCCAATACAATACAACCTTCTGCGATCATTGTTTTTTCAAGTGTGGTACCGCTTATTTTAGCCGGCGGCAACATGCGTGCACGCGTATAAATGGGTTTTGAACTATCAAATAAATTAAACACCGGAATGTCTGAAGTAAGTGCAAGATTGGCTTCAAAAAATGAATAAATATTTCCGATGTCTGTCCAGTAACCATCGTATTGAAAGCTTACTACTTTATGCTGTGCAATGGATGACGGAATGATTTCTTTACCAAAATCTTTTGAATCAGGATGTTTATTTAGCAGCAGGTCGTTCATCATGTTGCGGCTAAAAATATAAATACCCATTGATGCAAGATATACGCGGCCCTGGTCCTGCATTTCTTTGCCTGTATCGCTTACCCAATCGCCCAATACTTCTGCATCTGGTTTTTCTATAAACGATGTAATGTGGTTTTCTTCATCTGTTTTCATTATGCCAAATTCCGTAGCTTCTTTTGCTATAACGGGAATAGTGGCGATGGTAAGATCGGCGCCCTTTTCAATATGGCTGCTAAGCATTTCGCAAAAATCCATTTGATACAATTGATCGCCGCTCAACACCAGAATGTAATCGTAATCGTTATTGCGGATGTGCCTTAGCGATTGACGCACCGCATCTGCCGTGCCCTGGTACCATCCGGGGTTATCGGGCGTTTGTTCTGCAGCTAGAATATCAACAAAACCAGAACTGAAGTTGCTGAACAAATACGTGTTCTTAATGTGTTTGTTTAATGATGCGGAATTGAACTGCGTTAACACAAATATTCTGTTGATGTTTGAATTAATGCAGTTGCTGATAGGAATATCTACCAACCTGTATTTGCCTGCAATGGGTACGGCAGGTTTTGAACGTGCTGCTGTTAGTGGATACAATCTTGTGCCTGCCCCGCCGCCAAGAATTACTGCTATAACTGATTGTGTAGGTGCTGCCATGTATTTTGTTTTATAATCTTATAAAGATATTTTTATTACGTGTTAAGTTGAATTTAAAACTTAAGGCTACTATAAATATTTAAATATTGCTGTACTGATTTTTCCCAACTATTATCAATCTGCATCATGTGTTTACGCATAGCTATTAATCTAACCGGTTCATCGTAAAATAAACCAACGGCTCTGCTTACTGCTTGTACAATATCGCTAATGCTTGCATTATTAAAACGTATACCCCAGCCTTGCCAATCGCCCATATCTGTAACCGTATCTTTTAAACCGCCTGTACTTCTTACCATTGGTACGGTGCCATATTGCATGGCGTACATTTGGTTTAGGCCGCAAGGCTCTACGCGGCTTGGCATTAATAAGAAATCTGCACCCGCATACATGCGGTGGCTAAGTGCTTCGTTATAACCTATCACTACATTACAATTACCGGGAAAACTTTGTGCCACTTGTTTTAATTGCCATTCTACATGTTGCTCGCCGCTGCCCAATATTAAAAAATTTACAGATCCCTGTACGCTGTATATGGAAGATATAATAGCATCTGGTAAAAGGTCTGCGGCTTTTTCGCCAACCAGTCTTCCTATAAAAACTATTAATGGTTTTTGCGGATTAAGGTTAAACTCTTCGCACAACGCTTCTTTGTTCTTTTGTTTATTTTCTTCAACATTATCTGCATCATAATTCAATTCAATAAATGTATCTGTTTCAGGATCCCATACATCCGCATCAATACCGTTTAGTATGCCCAAACATTTTCCTCTTTCATATTCAAACAATGCTTCAAGCCCGTTTGAATTATAGCGCAATTCTTCCATGTAACTCCAGCTAACGGTGGTTACTTTCCACGCATTTTTTACGGCTGAAGCCAGCGGATTTATATCGCCATCCCATTCCAGCAAACCACTTTTCCAATTGTCCCATGCAGGAATCATATAACTCTGGTCCCAACCCATCCAGCCCTGGTATTGTGCATTATGAATAGTGAGTACGGTGGGTATATCGCCAAGCCTGTTGTATTCGTAACAATGTTTCATCATGAATGGAACCAGGCCCACATGATAATCGTGGCAGTGAATTACATCTGGTTTATGCTGCCAGTTATTAAGCCAGTGTAAAAATGCTATTTGAAAAGCAACATAGCGTTGCGTGTCATCAGCATAACCATAAATTTTTTCACGATCCAGCAGGCCATTAATATCAATTAAAAACAAATCGAAGCCAAGCGTGTTATTGCGTTCTTTAATTACGGTATAATCGAACCACCAATTGCCAAGGCTTGTTCTGCCTTTAAAGTCTACATCCCACTCGTGTTGGTACAAAAATTTTGTGCGAAACATAGGCATAACCACTTTTGCAAAATGGCCAGCTTGTGTTTGATATTTTGGCAATGCGCCAACAACATCGCCCAAACCACCGGCTTTGGCAACCGGGTAACATTCAAAACTCAGGTGAATTATTTCCATGCAACAATTTATAATTTTAAAACCTGTTTAATAAAACAGTAATAATAGTGCAATAAAACTAAACTTAATCCGCAGCAATTTAAAAATCAAATTAACGATTGTTGCAAACTCTATAAAATATTTTGATGATATTTTATAACAATGTATAGTTGCGGCAATTTACTAAGGCATTTTAAAACAGTTGTTTTTAATAAGAAAGATTTATTTTAAATTTTTGAAAGGTAAAATGTATTTAATTTACAAAACTTTTATTCAAACTTTAATGATTGTTTCATGAGCCAAAAAACAAACTGGAGTCAGTTCGGAACCTTAATTGTAATATTCTTTTTCTGGGGTTTTGTAGCAGCAAGTAATGATATTCTTATTCCTGTTTTTAAAAAAGCATTTGATCTTACCCAGGCGCAAGGCCAGCTTGTATCTGTTGCATTTTATGTTGCGTATACGGTTGGTTCTATTATTTATTTTCTTATTTCAAAAGCAATGAAGGGGGATGTTTTGAATAGAATTGGTTATAAAAATGGTTTGTGTTTAGGGCTTATTATATCCGCTATTGGTACGTTACTTTTTTATCCTGCAGCTAACCAGGAATCATTTGCTTTAATGATTAGTGGTTTATTTATTGTGGGACTTGGATTTGCATTGCAACAAATTGCAGCAAACCCGTTAGCAATAGTTTTAGGTGATCCTAAAACCGGTTCGCAGCGCTTAAATGTGGGAGGTGGTATTAATAATTTTGGAACTATGATTGGGCCACTTTTAGTGAGCTTTGCTATTTTCGGAAGTGTTAACTCAGGCAATACTGATGCAAGCATCAGCAGTGTGAAAATTCCATATCTTGTTATTGGTGCAGCCTTTTTATTAGTGGCATTATTTTTTAAATTTTCTTCTTTACCAAATAAAATTGATTTAGATGTAATTGCTGATGAAGAAGCGGGCAACGATAATAAAGTTTTGCATAAGCCTTCTGTATTTCAATACCCCCAGTTGGTTTTTGGAATGATTGCCATCTTTATTTATGTGGGTGTAGAAGTTTCTACAGCAAGTAATTTACCTGAATTTTTAAAGCAACATTTTGAAATATTGAATGGTAGTGTAGTATCTAAAACATTACATCTTGATGGTGCAAAGGAGTTTACAAATAACTTTAATGCGCCTTTTATTTCCTTGTATTGGGCAAGCTTAATGATGGGCAGATGGACAGGTGCAATTGGTGCTTTTGATATTAATGCAGGCTTTAAAAAGATATTAAACTTTTTAATGCCCTATCTCGCTTTTGCTGTTTTTCTAATTGTAAATTCTATCGCTCAGCATGATGTAACTCCGTTTTATGTGTATGGCTTTGTTATAATTGCTATGATAGCAGGCGATATTTTAAGTAAAGGAAACCCTGCAAGAATGTTATTGATTTTTGCTTCAATGGGTATTATAGCTTTAGCTATAGGAATGCTTGCAAGTGGTATGGTTAGTGTCTTCGCCTTTATAAGTGTTGGATTATTTTGTAGCACATTATGGCCATGTATATTTACACTTGCGGTTGCCGGATTAGGAAAACATACTAATCAAGGAAGTAGTTTATTAATAATGATGATCATGGGTGGTGGAATTATAAGCTGGCTACAAGGCAAAGTTGCTGCCGATAATATTTTAGGTATTCAATACTCGTATGTTGTAGGGGTTGCCTGCTTCTTGTATTTAGTTTTTTATGCCGTAAAAGCCAAAGCAGTTTTAAAAGAACAAGGTATAGATTATGATGCACTGCAGGCTGCAGGCGGTCATTAATGTTTAAAGCTGAATGTGTAAAGTTGAATATTTAAAGTTAGAATTATACTACATCTTACATCACACATCATACATCAGATATGGCTTCTTCAAAAGCGGCGCTTGAATCATTGGCAATAGGGATTGATATTGGCGGCACCGGAACAAAATTTGGCATTGTTGACCGTGTTGGAAATGTTTTGTTTTCAGGATCAATGTCAACAAAAAAACATGCAAAGGTTGATACGTTTATTGATGAGTTGTACAATAAAGTAAAAGAACTTATTGATAAAGCCGGTGGTGCAGGCAGAATGAAAGGCATTGGCGTTGGTGCACCCAATGGTAATTTTTATACAGGCACGGTTGAATACGCACCAAATCTTCCATGGAAAGGCATTATTCCTTTGGCGAAACTGGTGCAGGATAAATTTCAGCTTCCTGTAGTATTAACCAACGATGCTAACGCAGCAGCAGAAGGTGAAATGATTTACGGCGCGGCAAAAGGCATGAAAGATTTTATCATGATCACTTTAGGCACCGGCGTTGGAAGCGGTATTGTTGCCAACGGAAAATTAATTTACGGCCATGATGGATTTGCGGGCGAGTTGGGGCACACCATTGTAATTCCAAATGGCAGGTTGCATGAAGGCACAGGAAAAAAAGGTTCGCTGGAAAGTTACGCATCTGCAACAGGCGTTCGTTTAACCACATTAGAAATGCTGAAAGAAACCACCACCCCAAGCACATTAAGAAAAATACCTGCTGCCGATATAGATTCCAAAAAAGTATATGATGCCGCTATTGCAGGCGATGAACTTGCAAAAAGCGTGTATGAATTTACCGGTAATATACTCGGCCTTGCATTGGCAAATGCAGTAATGTTTTCAAGCCCCGAAGCTATTATTCTTTTTGGCGGGCTTACCAAAGCGGGCGAGCTGATATTGAAACCTACCCGGGAAAGTATGGAAGCCAACCTTATAAAAATATTTGAAAACAAAGTAAAGATTCTTGTAAGCCACCTTAAAGAATCTGATGCGGCTATTCTTGGCGCAAGTGCATTGGCCTGGGAAATAGTATAACTCAGTGCTAATACTGTACATTTTCGTTTTCATCTACTCTTTCATTAAAAGCATTTCACTCTTATTATTAAATAATTTTCTCTTTTTTCCCAGCATTTACTCTTTGCTATTCGTTAACCACATCAGAATTTTTAATTGCTTATTCGGGCGATTATTTTTCAAATCTTAATTTTGGACAAAATCTTTTTATTATGAAGCGATTGCTAATGATTGCCATTGGTGCAATAATTATGTTTAAAACCATTCCTGTTCATGCGCAAACAATAGATAAAAATTTTAGGTTTATTGATTCGGCAAATATGGATTTATCCGTAAAACCCGGCGATAATTTCTTTCAATATGCGAACGGAACCTGGTTGAAGAATAATCCTGTACCACCATCAAAAACAAGATGGGGAAGCTTTAATGTGCTAATTGAAAATAACTCTCAAAGATTAAAAGCGCTTTGCGAAGATGCTGCCGTAAACGATACAAAAAATTCCGTTTACCAGCGCGTAGGAGATTTATATGCAAGCGCGATGGACAGTGCGGCTATTGAAAAACTCGGCGCTGAACCTATTAAACCAGAACTTGCCCGGCTCGCCGCATTAACCACTAAAGAACAAATTTTAAATGAAATTGCTACGCAACGTACTAACGGTGTTGGCGGAATTTTATTTGGCTTTGGCGTAGAGCAGGATGATAAAGATGTAAACACCTATATACCCGGTGTTAGCCAGGGCGGATACGTAATTTCAGGTATTGGTTTATATACGTTAGCGGGAGGTATTTTTTACGATGATGCACTTGTATCTCAATTAATTGGTACTTGTCCGCAAGCAGCCTTTGCAGAGAATTTATACGTACGCTCGTTAGCTACTGATGGTACAAGACGCCTTGATGAATATGATGATCCGGATACAAAAGCTTTTGCAGTAAGCAATACATAGAAATTTAGCGAACAACATCACCTGAAGTTCACAGGTGATGTTGTTTTATATTCAG
>JBDUEO010000061.1:0-10929 GCA_040002335.1 Parafilimonas sp.
TGTTTTTGAAGTATCGTTAACGGTTAATGGAGCTGAATTAATAATTACGCCCGTTGGCATATCAGCATCTACCAATCCAACAAAAACGGGAGTTTCATTTGTATGCATTCTTGTCTTAACTCTTTCATCAATCATTTTTGCAGAAGAATAATTTTGTTTGATGGAAGGTTTGCTGTTAAATGTTGTAAGCATTTGATTAATGCCGGGCATCATTTTTTGTATGGTGCTTTGTGAACCAGTGACAAAAATTCTTGCACTATTTTTATTTAATAAATCCAGCAGTAAAGTATTCAGATCAGCCAATGTTTTAACCGGTGATTGTGAAAGATCATGCTGCATTGTTTTGCATATATATTTCCAATCCATACTTAAAGAAGTATCGGGAATATCATTCAGCATTTGCTGTAAATCTGCAACGGCATCTTTTGCAATTAATTTAGATGAAGAAGAGAGTGTATGAAAATTATCTGCAATGCTTTTATTTATTCCAACTGAATTGCTTTTAAGAATTGTATCGGCACTTAAAATAAATAACAATTGCTTTATTTGCGCACGATCTCCATCAGCATCGGCAAGCATTGAAAAAAAAGTATTTATTGCAATGCTGTCTTTTGAATTGCCTGCATCTTTCAGCATCCATTTCAACCGAAAAATATTATGTTCTCTTGTTAAAAAAGAACTGGTGGCAAGTTGTAAAGGTTGGTTTTGCCAGCGGTAAGCACTGCCGGGATCGTTTGCCCAATACTCTTCACCATTCTGCATTGTTTTTCTTATTGATGATAATTCCTGTTCCGTCAAATCACGAATGCGCGAAAGATTTGCTGTCGTCCAGTTTGGTGCCTTCAAAACATTGTTCATCCATTCTATTGCTTTTTTAGATTCTGCAGCATCATTACCTGCAGCTTTTACTACCAACTCTGCGCGACCTGTTGACGGGTTTTGATCGTAATAACTTACAAGGCTCAAAATCTCTTTCTGTAACAACTGGCTCATGCTGTCATAAGAAACAGGTTCGCCCTTTTGTATAATACCTGTTTGTGTAAGCAACTCCGGAAGTATAGCAAGATAAAACAGCTTATCCTGCGGCACGCTGTTAAGGTTTAAGGCAATGCCTGCGGTGGCGCTCGTCATGTTATTAAAAACAGCAGTAACCACCGGAACAATTCCCTGCAAAGTATCCTGTTTATAATTTAACTGATCGTCTAATGTAAGCGGCGGGTTATCTATAAATTTAAAAGTTTGTGCCTGCTGTAATTTTTCAAGTGCTGTAGTGGTTGAATCGTATATAGCTTTATAATGCTGAATAGTTTGTTGGTCATCATTAAGATGATATAGATTTTTTAAACGGGCAACTTCAGTTGCGGCTCTTAAACTGCGTGCACTATCTGCCTGTGGTATTAATGCAGGATCCGCTTTTGTTATAGCAGCATAAGGTGCTGCTGAAGTAAGGTTCCATTTTTGTAAATAGTTTCTCCAGATATTAGTTCCGCCTGATAACATTTTTTCTACTTCTTCTATTTCGGGTTTAAGTACAACTGATTTTTTAAATCCGCTTACTTTATTTAACTCCCGCAACTGGTCGTACCATTCATCATACGTATTGCGAAAACCAAATCCCGGCGGGCTGTTTACAAACTTTGAAAAATTTCTTTTTAAACTTGTAAGACTATTTAAATAGCGCTTATTAAACTCTGCCAATTCTGTTGAATGATCTTTGTAAGCAGCAATCTTTTTTAATTCATTCATTACAAGCTGTCTTGCCAATACAGCTTTTTCTTTTGTAAGATTTTCTGCTTTAATACCATCAAGTCCAATATAAATTGGTTGCCCGTTTTCGTTACTGCTATAAGCGTAAACCGATTGCGCATCAATACCTGCAACTTTTGTTTTACTGTCAATAAAAATTTTATACAAATTAGTTGTGGCATCACCTGCAAACACTGAAAGAAAATTGCCAAGCAGTATATCTTCTGTTGCATTTAATGTTAAGGAAGCAGGATAAGCGAGCATTATGGAACCCGGGTCCTGTGCATTCTCCGATGGATAATTTACTACTGCAACTTCACCGCTTGCGGCGGGTTGCGGCGGCGGTAATATATTGTTATTTGTATGGGATGATGTTGAAGCAGCATTCAGCGTGTTTAAAATAATATTCATTGCATACAGCACACTATCAGGTTTCATGCTTTGCGGAACTGATGTGATAGCGCCCATATTACCGAGGTAATAATTGCTGTTATGGAATTTTAAAATTTCCTGTGCTGTTAATTCGCGTATTCCGGAAGGCAAACCTCCGGCATTATAAGAAAGCGGGTTAGCATTGCCATACAGCATCCTTCCAATTGTATCGTACATCAGCGAGTAAGCATTATTCATACTGGTAACCATTTCCGTATAAACAGAACCTTTTTCTTCAATGCGCAATGTACTGTCTCTATTTTCTGTAATGCCCCAGTTACGTACTTCACGTTTTACTTCTTCATCTGTATAATCAGGGTATAATAATGCATCGAGATATTTATCAAATAAAGTATAAAATACTTCAGCGCCGGCACCTGTATAAAAATCATAAACAGTATGCAACTGCGAAGTGAAAGCATTCGATTGCGCAATTGACATTCCTTCTCTTGTATTCAGTTCCCTTCCTTTATTGCCTTTTGTTATTAAAAGGTGTTCCTGTGTATGCGGCTCACCCTTATCTGAAACAGGAAAAGTGTTTACCCAAACAAAAGCCTGTGGCACAGATTCTATTTCTAAAAGATCAAGTGTAAAGCCGGTTTTTATATGGATGAAATGCCCGCCCATCGGTTCATCTGCATCGTTGAGATAAATAGCAGTTGCTTTAAATCCATTCAGTGTATCGCCATCCCGCAAGCTTGCTAACGATATATTTTTTTGTGCTGTGGCTTGTTGAAAAAAAAGGTTTATAACAAGAGAGAAGAATATAAAGCAGCCTGTTTTCATAAATTTTTATTATGCTACAAATTAATTGGAATTGTGATATAATCAGTAATAAACTTTAGAATGAATTGTTCATTCTTGTCTACTCGATAATATAATATTCTTATTATATTAAAACATCAAAGGCTGTAACATTAAGAGTAATTAAGTACGCTCTATATTGAAAACCTGTAAAGTCTCCTGGCTTTCGCATAATAGCTTTTATGAGGAATTGTACGGAGAAGGAATGGCGAAATACTGTGCCATTCCTTCTCCGTGTATATATAAATGTTGCCGCAGGAATTAATTAGCCAAATGAATATCTTGCTATAAATAAATATTACTGCACAAGTAACTTACATTCATTATATCCATGTGGTGTTGTAACAGTTACTACATAAATACCTGCCATTATTGTTGATGGAAGTTTGATATTAACATGTTGCAGGCCGGCATTGTTATACTGTTTTTGTGTAATCAACGGCCTGCCGTTGATGTTTGTAATTTTTATTTCTGTATTATCTGCATTGATAAGGGTATAATTTACCTGTATAAAATTATGCGCCGGGTTAGGCGTTATACTAAGTTTATAATCAGCTATTGAAACAGGTAACTTTTGTACCGAAACAGTTGTATATGGTTTGATTAACTTGATCAATTCAAAATCACTATTCACTCCATTGCTTGCTTTACCTGCAATAAACATTACTTCTTTTGATTGTGTTATTGTATCTATCAGGGCAGCATAAGCTGCTTCGTATTGATCTCCAAAAAAAGAAGTATCAATATATCCATTACCACTGTTTAAACTATCAATAGCTCCGTTATTTTTTAAAAGAATTACTACCGCATGCGAAAGCTCATTACCATCACTCAGTTTTATACCAGATGTAAGTACAGAACAATTCGAGTTAACACAATACGCCGAAATGCCCTCATTATAATTATCACTAAAACTTCCTGTTGATACATCTTTCACGAACAAGCCATTTTGGGCAAAGGAAGAATCAATAATACCATTCTTTAAAAATCGTGTAACAGAAAACTGGTACTTAAAATTACTGCCTTGTACACCTCCACTCACCACGATATTTCCCTGCTGATCCTGTGCCATTTTATATCGGAAAAAAACCTGTGGAGATGCAAGCGCGGATTTTTTATAGACCAATCCATTTTCTCCAAACAACGAATCGAAAGACCCATTTGTTTTTAATGCGTAAACACCAATGCCACTGCCAGAACCAACATACACTCTTCCCCCCAAAAGTATATTGCTTCCGTCTTTTTTCATTTGAATGGAATTTGCAGTTATCGGTAATTTCTGTATTTCACCATTTATACCAAAAGACGAATCTATTGTACCATCGTATTTAAGGCGGGCAATAAAATCGTAGCCCGAAGTAGTTTGTTGCCGCACACCGCACACTAAAATTTTATGGTCAGATTCAATTCCAAATCCCCCGTAAAAAAGACTTAAACTATAATTCGCAATGGCTTTATTGCCGAAAGTTATGTCCTGTGTTCCATCTTTATTAAAGCGCACTATAGTTACCTGTCTGCCTGTATAACCGCACATGTAAATCTTCTTTTTTTGCGCATCAATAGCCAGCACCGGCTCATCCTGGGGATCTTCCTCATTCTTATATTTCGCACTTGTTATTCCATTTATGCCAAAGGAAGAATCTAAAGAGAGATCGGATTTCCAGTATTTTGCAATCACCCAATAACCATTTGCTGTGCCCGAAACAAACAAAGAATTATCCCATGGTGAATTCAACATATTGGAAGCCACATCTTCGCTGGAGCCAATGCCGGTAAGGCTTACACCGTTATTTTTAAAACTGCTGTCTGTTGAACCATTTTTTTTATAACGGATGATACTTATATAGTTGCTGGCACCATTGGTTGTTTGCCCGGCTAATAAGATTTTTCCCTGAGATGTTAAACTCATTCCGTAAGCAGCATCGCCCTGCTGATATAAACTCGTGGTTTTAATACCGCCGGATGCATATTGCATATCCTTGCATCCGTTTGCCAATAAACGGATGCTTAAAAATGCTGTAACACCATCAACTGAAGTGGAATAACCACCTATTAAAATCTTATTGTCAGGCTGCAATATTAAATTATTGGCAACATCATCTTGCCCGTTCACATCAATAATAACCTTACCGCGATTGCTGAAACTGCTGTCAATACTTCCGTCTGAATTATAGCGTATACATAAAACATCACTTTTATTGGTTGAATTATTTACAGTTGTTCCAGCTATAATAATTTTACCATCAGTTTGTAACGCAACGCTTTTAGCTTCATCTTCTGCCGGCGATATATTTGTTGTAACTATTCCATTAGTGCCGAAAGTGTTATCCAATTTTCCTTTTGCAGTTAAGCGCGCAAGTGCAACACGGTAACTGGAACTATTTAAATAAGATTCGCCTGCCAAAACAATTTTTCCGTCTAACTGAATGTCCATTGCAAAGGCTTCGTCATCTGAAGCGCCAATAGAAAAAAGCGTTACACCACCAGTTCCAAAACTATTATCTGTTGAGCCGTCTGTATTATATCTTATAGCCAGGAACCTGTGTTGCAGGTAATCATAGCTTTGACCGGCTACTACAATTTTTCCATCTGTTTGTAATTTTATACTAAAGGCTTCATCAACAGAAAGACCAGTTGAGCTATTAATGTTTGTACGCACCGTTCCGTTATCCCCAAAAGTTGAATCAACGAGGCCATTTGTGCTTAAACGCATAACCAAAACATTACTGAGGTAATTGACACCGGACTGGTACCATGCAGAACCGGCCACCAGTATTTTTCCATCATCCTGTATAGCAACAGAGCGTATGTAAGCGCCCTGGTAAGTTGCAGGTAAAATTCTACTTACCGTAAAACTGTCAACCCCGTTATTTCCAAAGCGTTCATCTGCATTTCCGTTTGATAAAAACCGTAAGATCGCCAGCTTATAAATTTTACCATCCTGTATAGAACCAGCCACTACAATTTTACCATTATGCACAACCATTGAAGCAGTACTGTTATTTACAATTCCAATATCAGTAAGCATTTTTTTGCTTACAATATTTTGAGCGTTTAAATGGATGCCGCAGAAAATGATAAGCAGTAAGCAGAATAGTTTCATTGTTAGCTTTTTTAATAAAAGAGAAATAAGTTTCAAAAATAAACTATAAGTAAGCGGCTGTTTAAAAACAATGCTGATAAATTTTATATTGCCCGAAATGAATAGTTTAGTTGCTGCAGATTAAATTGAGAAGCGCAGATGAACAGGTTGATGAAGTTTTTTAAGCGAAAGTTTGCTGCTGCTTGTTGGTGTCACCTTGAACGTGTATGAAAATCTAATCTTTATAATTCGTTAACCAATGCAATTAAGAACAAGATAAGATTTCTCCTGCCTGTTATTTATACTAAAAAAGCCATTTGGCGTGGGCGATAGCACAAGTACAAAATGTTGTATTACTTATTGAAATTGTTTGAGCAAATTTCAAATTGGTGAAACATTTAAATCAATTGTCTTTTATAAAAAGATATCAAAAATAGGAGTCCAGTTATACAGCGGCCAGTTTGATCCTTGCGGGTCAAAAATAATACTGTCGCCCTGGCTATCTCTTAAACAACCTCTTGGCCCTTGCAATCTGCCTGCTTTGGCAGTTATCCCGTTTATAGCATATCTTAATTCTGCAACTTTGCGGCCGCATATTAGGCGCACTGCATTTCCATCAATTATGCTTACACTTTTTATTCTAACAACCGTACCTACACTATCTTTTACAACAAATCCAAAATTGCCCGGATTAACTACCTGCATAGTATCAAAAACCAATGGTGCTACCGGTACATTAAAGTTCACTGTAATAGTATCATTTATCTGAGTAGTTGATATAGGATAAATAAAGTTTTTTACACCGTCAACAATAAACTTTTTTATAGCATAACCCTGGTATGCGCCCAATATTCTATAAGTCGCGGCACTTAAATGGGTATTGTCGGCCAGGTAATTAAACATATACATAGGCGTTCCCATCGTAAAATTTGGATTGTTCATGCATAAATTTAATTGAGCCAATGCCATTGCCGGGTATGCCATAGAAGCTTTACTTCTGTTAGAAGAACTTGTTTGCCCAACTACAAAAGGTATGGCAGATGATTGTGCTGTTATGGGTAGCACATCATTATTTACATTGATGTTTAACTGCGATAATGTTTGCAGGTAAGTATCATAACTGGTGCCCAACGTTATGTCCGCTTCTCCTTGTATATAACTCACGGCGCCCAGGCTAAATGTTTTGCCCATTCCTTTAGCTATATTATTTGCTGTAGTTACATCAGTAATTAATCTATGATAATCGGGATTTACAGAAAGCTCTGCTACGCTTTGACTGCTTTTTCCTGATGCAACTGCAAATAATTGAAATGTTTTAACATCCATTACCTGGTTAAACATAGAGCAAGCGCCTGAGCATGGAGTTTCACCCAGGTTGCCGGCAGCATTCAGATGTTCAACAAGCGGAACGAATGCCATGGGTTTTTTGTTTGGATAATCTAAAGACCTCACACCCAAATCAGGCATTACACTATTGTATTCCGGCGTAACGCTAACCACAGAGTTAGGCAGATTATTATCGCCGCCGATTGATAAGCTTTGACCATAAGAATCTATTCCTACAAAATCAGTGAATTGTATTGAATCATTTGCGTATGAAAATGATTTTACAATATTGAATGAGTTATCTCTCTTTGTACATGATATCAATAATGCTCCACTTATTATTATAAGCAAAACTATATTTGGTAAAGTTTTTTTGGAATTAATTGAAGTGATTGAGTTAGTAGTTGGGTTGCTCATAAATTAGTTTTGGTAAATCTAATTAAATTTCAGAACTATTAATACCGGATTTTTCCCAACTTTTCGGGGGCATAATACCCGGCATAAGTTGAGGTTTATATTGCAGGAGGGTTCTATACCCGAACCAAAGCAAATTAATTTTTCTTCAGCAGTTGTTGTTTTAATTTACTTTCTAATTCCTCAAAAGTGAAAGGTTTATTTAAGATACCATCAGCATAATGATTGTGATAATCTAAAAGAACAAGCGGATCGCCGGAAATCAAAATTATCTTTATACGAAATGGCAATATATTTTTTAGGTCTTCAGAAATGTGCCGGCCATCATCATCTTTCAAATTAATGTCTACCAACACAACATCAGGTTCAACTTCTATTAATTTATCCAGGAAGCCTTCTGAATTTTCAAATGTTGTTACATCATAATTATTCTTTTTTCCCCAGGCACTTATTGAGGTAAGTAAATCAGTTTCATCATCAATCACAAATATCTTTTTCATTATTGTTTTATTAATTTCTGTAAATACTTTTAAGGCAAGATAAATACAAATTTGATGCTCACTTTAACTACTTAAAAGTCGTGGGTAATAATTTCTTCCGAACAATTCTTGTGCGAACACTAATCGCTGTATTGAGGAAGAAAAAGAAAAAGCTGTTCAAAAATTTTAAACAGCTTTTCTTTTATAATTGATAAACGGGGTTAATTAAATTTCGCAGCGATATATTCAATAAGTTTTTCATCGCTCATTTTATTCGATGTGCTTTCTTTAACCATGGTATTTTTAAACTGCGGTGTTTCTGCCATATAATGCATAAACTGTTCCTGTGCGGTGCCGGTACCGGTTAAGTGCACCTCTTCTGCATTTTGCATGTGGGTAAGTATTTCTTTAAAAAATTTATGCATCAATGTTTTTTCATCATTGTGCGCACTTTTTTCACTTGTATTAAAATCAGCGCCGGCATTTTCTGCAGCGCCGAGTACGCTAAAGTTTTCTGCTTCCGCATCAGGTTTTCCAACTATAGTTGCATGATGCAGATCCATCCAAACGCCAAATTGTTTTTTGCTTTTTTGAGACATATTTTTTATTTATTGTTGAGTAGCTAAAATCATACCCTGAATAGAAAGTGTTTGAGTGATGGCAAGTATAAGCAGCACGGAAAAGTGCGAGGCTGCTTTGTGCCTGTGTAATAGAAGAAATTCAAAACAGGCAAAATAGATGTGGCAGAAAATTTTTCATAACGATTTATTGAAAGTGAAAAGAAGCTTAGTCTGTATAATGCATGTCGAACCTGCCGTTGGTTACATGTACCGTATCGCCGGTAGTTTGTTCAATGGCATCAAAATAAAAAGTACCGGATACAATTTGTTGTTGCTGATCAAAATGCGTAATAGTTAATTGCCCTGTAACGGTACTGTCAGTAAAGTATCTTAAGAGAGGAGATGATGAAGTAGCAATACCTACATATCCATACCTTGCATATGGAGAATTTGATATATTCAATAAATAGGTTGTTTGTTCAAGCTGAATGCTATCAAGGCCAATAGCTACACCTTTGAAATGATTTCCATCTTGATAATCCGTTGCGTTTACATTAAAAGAATAACCACTAACAGTCGGATAAATTAACTGGTATTGGCAACCATAATCTGGCGATAAATCGAAAAGCGGTTTATGTATGACAACTACTTCTCCATTTATCAAACATCCAAATGTGTTAGCACCAACTTGTGTGGCAGCAGGCAATTGGCCAACCGGGTTGGCTGGAGTACTTGTATGCTTTTTGCAACTATAAAACAAGTTACATATAACGATAGAAAAGAGAAGGATTTTGTTTATCATATACAAGCATTAAAGGCAATGCGTAAAACAATTATTTAATAAAGCTATTGCATATTTATTAGTTCCAATTAATTTCAAAATAGCGCTAATCAGTGTAATGCATGTCAAACCTGCCGTTGGTTACATGCACTGTATCACCGGTAGTTTGTTCAATAGCATTAAAATAAAAAGTACCGGATACGATTTGTTGTTGCTGATCGAAGTGGGTAATAGTTAGCTCGCCGGTAACAGTATTATCAGTATAATAACCGGTAACTGGTAAAGAACAACTATTTGAAATACTAAAAATTCCTGAACGACCACCTTTTACTTGTAATGTGTTTAAAGGATATGTCATTTCTTCAAGTGCAAGACTATCGAGTCGTATACCTACTTCTTTAAAATGACATCCATCGGTTTTGTCTGTTGCTGACAAATAAAACACATACCCGGTAGTTGAATTATAAATTAGCTGGTAGAAACAATTGTAATCTGGCGATAAATCGAAAAGCGGTTTATGTATAACTACTACTTGGCCATCTACTAAACATCCAAATGTGTTAGCGCCAACTTGTGTGGCAGGTGGCAATTGGTCAACAGGGTTGGCTGGTACAGTTGTGTGCTTTTTACAACCATAAAATAAATTGCATAAAAAAAGGGCTAAGAAGAGAATTTTGTTGGTCATACACAAACATTAAAGGCAATGCGTAAAACAATTATTCAATAAAGCTATTGCATATTTATTTGTTCCAATTAATTTCAAAATAGCGCTAATCAATGTAATGCATGTCAAACCTACCGTTGGTTACATGCACTGTATCACCATCTGTTTGTTCTATTGCATTAAACCAAAAAGTGCCTGATACAATTATAGGTTTAAATCGTCTCGCCTCAAACGGACGATGCGTTGAAAATGCCAACATTTTTTCCAATGTGTTAATCGTATAAATGCTATGAAACAAAAATTAGAAATCGGCGATCATATAACATGGAATTCTGAAGCAGGTGATGTTTCGGAATTATAATTAAAAATTGATACTGCAGATTTTAATTGTAAAAGATATACGCATGATGCTTCAAAAAATAATCCACAGTATGAAATCAAAAGCGATAAATAATATCATGTTGCTGCACATAAAGGCTCTGCGTTAAAGAAAATAAACAAACCATAATTCATAGAAAATTCAAGTTGGAACTTGACACATAGCTTTGTAATAAAGAATCTGCTGTGATGAAAATGATTATTGTGTAATAGTTTTTGCCAGCGCAATATTGTTGCAGTAAAGAATTCTGCATGATACGATT
>JBDUEO010000062.1:0-10823 GCA_040002335.1 Parafilimonas sp.
TTTAGCCACATTAGATGCTTCTACAGGGGAGCTTTTAAGCTGGACTCCAGATGTGCCTAACTCTACTGTATCCAAAATTGAACTATCAGATTCACTGATTTTTTTACAAGGCAATTTTAATACTATTGGTAATATTGACATACCAGGAAAATTCTGTGCTTTGGAAGAGTCAACAGGAAGATTAGTGCGCTTATTCCCTATAGCAAATGGCGAGATTTCTGCAATAAAAACGGATAGCAATAATTTATATATAGCAGGTGACTTTAGCAACTTAGGTATCTATTCCAGAGGCTTGGCTGCCTTACAACAAAGTGATGCATCTGTAAATACTGCCTTTCCCTATACAAATGGTACTGTTTCTGCCATTATATCCGATGGCAATAACGGTTATTTTGTAGCAGGTGATTTTTCAAAAATAGGCACTGTAACATGTAACTTCCTGGCCCATATATTACCATCTGGACGAGTTGATAATTCGTTTAAAGTAAATGTTGATGGATCTATATTTTGTTTGGCCATAGATAACTCTAATTTATATTTAGGAGGTGATTTTTATTATGTAAATGGACAAACCCGAAAATTCGCTGCGTCAGTTAATATTACTACACAAGCCCTTACAAGTTTTAACCCCAATTTGAATGATGCTGTACAAACAATAGCATGCTCACACGACACCATCTACTTAGGCGGTGACTTTACATCGTTAAAAAATAAACAGCGTAACCATGCCGGTGCAATTACAGTTGCAAATACAGTTACTTCCTGGAATCCTTCTCCAAATAACCAGGTAAAAAAGATTCTGATTGATACCAATAGCAAAAGAATATTTCTTGCAGGATCGTTCACCAGTCTTGCAAACAGCAGTAATCAGTACCTCGCCAAAGTAAATAATACGGGGGGAAAAGTAATTAACTGGAATCCTGCGCCCGACCAACCTGTAAACAGTATGGCACTCTATGGTAAAAATATTTATATTGGTGGTGATTTTTATTCTGTTAAAGGAATAAGCCGGATGCACCTTGCTGCGATAGATACGGCAAAATCTGCTGTTGATAGTTTTCGAGCAGATGTAGATTATATGATATCAGACCTGTCGGTTTCTCACAACAGTTTGTATGTCTGCGGATATTTTTCAAGCATCCAGAATTCTGTACGTCATAATATTGCAGAAATAAATCTTTCTTCTGGTAAAGTTACCGGCTGGAACAGCAATTTTCAAACGGATCCTGATTATGGCGTTCAGACTGTATATGCAGGCAACAAAATAATGATAGGCGGGCAATTTTATTTTCTGAATAGCACATTTCGAAATCAGATTGCAAGAATAAATATTAATGGAAAGAATGCTGCTGTTTCAGATTGGAATCCCCAAGTGCAAAATTTCAATTATTCTATATACTCAATAGAAGACATATTACACTATAACAATGAAGTATTTGTTGGTGGTCATATCCAAAGATTTACGACTAAAGGTGAACAGGATGTCAATCTACTTGCAATAAATGATTCTTCAGGAGCTATTACACATGAATTTAATAATTATCCCGATGCAGATGTAAATCTTTTGCAGGTTGTTAATAATAAATTGTTAGTAGCAGGACCGTTTCATAATTTTTATGACTTATCAAAGATAAATGTAGGTTATCGTCAAAACTTGGCGGCTTTTGATCTGTCAACCTATTCCCTGTCACCTGATCTTTATAATCCAGACGGTTCGGTAAACGGCATATGCGCTATAACCAAACAAAAATTGCTAATTACAGGACAGTTTTCGCTTATTAATTCATTTGCCCGGTCAGGACTGGTAGCCATTAATATAAAAACAGGTGCTGTAATACCCGGATGGAACGCCGGCGCGAACAGTGACGTGTTTGCTCTGGCACTTAAAGACAATACACTTTTTGTCGGTGGCAATTTTACAACAATTAATGGATCAGCACGGAGTTATGTTGGCGCAGTAAGTGCGATAAGCGGTGCAACCATGCCATGGATTGTAAACGCAAACGACCTGGTATATAGCCTCAACATTAAAGACAGTACTCTATATATAGGGGGTCGCTTTAGTACATTAAATGGTTTTGCCCGGTCCAAGGCCGGAGCAGCTTCAACCAATTCCGGTATATTAGCATCTTGGAGCCCACAATTGTACGGATATGATGTGTACGCTTTACAACCGCTTACCAATAAACAGGGTGGGGATATTTTCATAGGCGGCGAAGTTGGGCTTGACAATCAATATGGGCTTGTACGAACTAATAAAAAAGATGGCAGTACTTCAAGTTTATCTTTTCCTATAAATGGCTATGCACACGCATTTCTTTTGAGAGGCAATAATTTATTTGTAGCGGGTGACTTTGATCATGTTTCCGATACGCCGCGGCCTGCTTTAGCTTCGTTTAATATGCAAAGTAACCAACTCACTTCCTTTAACCCCGACATTCAGCCGGATCATTCCTCTACTTATATAAATGCCTTGGCACTTACAGGTAACGACCTTTATTTCGGATGCGATTACCCCGAACTTGTGCATGGGAAAAAAGTAGGTCGCTTAACAGCAGTGGATACGGCTACAGGTTTAGCAACGGACTTTTATCCCGATCCGGACGGGAGTGTACGTGTACTCACAGTTAGTGGCAATCACCTCTTCGCCGGCGGCCAGTGGAATACCATAAATGGTGGTCAATCCAATGCCTATTTTGCTGCTTATACACTGCCGCCTGCGAACAATGCAACCGCTTTAAAGTTTAATAATATGCAGGCAACCTCGGTGGATGTGTCGTGGACAAATGGCGGTGGTGAGTCAAGGCTGGTTTGTGTAAGTGAGGATGATCAAACCGCTTCACCTGCTGAAGGGAAACTTTATGAGGTTGACAATAGATACAGGAGAGGTAATATGATTGGAACTGGATATGCGGTTTATACAGGTACTAATAACCATGTTACAGTAACAGGCCTTCAATCAAAACATACCTATACTTTCATGGTATATGAATATAATGAAGAAGACGGAGCAGTAAGCTATTTAAGAAAGCAACCGCTATCTGGATCGGTAACCTTACCTACAAATAGTATGTTTGCGCATAAGGATGATGTAAAAAATTCTGCATTATCTGCATTTAATATATCCGTTTACCCCAATCCAGCAACCGATGATGCATTTGTTTCGGTTACTGGACAATGTAAACCTTGTAGTATAAATGTCACAAGCGCCTTAGGAACAGTTGTATGGAAAGAAGAAGGTATTACTTCAAACCTTATAAAAATTCCACTGAAACAAATGGCATCAGGAGTCTATATTATAACTATTACCGATGGAAAATCGAACATACAGAAACAGTTAGTTAAGCCATAAAAAATCCTTGCTTTCATAAAAATTATGTCACATCATAGGCAAAGCTTAAAAATCTTTTCGCTGTAGTTCTTTGGTTTGATAAGAATTTAGGCAGCTTATTTTGATTACCTTCATACTTCTTGAATATGTCTAATACAAATGGGTTGCAAGTAATCATAACCAAGTCATTTGTTTTCTTGGTTATCAGCTTAATAAAACAATTCCGTCAATCAGAATAATGTTCTCAGGCTTTTATATCGTTATAATCTGAAAAACGTAAACCAACGAAGCAACCAAATACAAGCAGTTCCCGGACCTGCTCAAGTTTTATGTTTGAAAATCAAACCGGTATAGATTAATGATTTCCTTTTTCTGTTAGATTCACGGCTTCACTCATAAATACTTAATCACTCTTACTTCATTAGCGATTGAATTCGGTGCAAGCAAAGCATTTTTAAAAATGATGTGTACCTGTCCATTGTCGCATTTCATCATCTTATTTTTTAATTAGATGAAATTATAATACGAAAGATTTTTTAGCGATCACTTGTTAATTTTTAAATAACACCAATCCGCAGCATAAAATACTGAAAACTAATATAATATTTGCATTGCAGAATTTACGGCAGAGTTTGATGAGCTGGCAATTCATCAGTGGTAAGAAAGTAAGAAAATTGACAGATTATTTATTTACTCCTTTGCTGTTTTTCTGCTCCTTTTTCCCTTAACAATTATATACCTGACGCTTCAATAACTAAACATTTTTTTACAAGCAAATCTATTATTTCACAATTGCGAAACTGCAAAGTTTAATCGTATTATCTAAAGCTTATTTTAAGAGGCTAACAAGTATTAGTTTTGTCGCTTATTTTGAAATATGAATAAGTTAGAAAGTTTTGTTGAAGGTAATTGGCAAAAAGGCGATGGCGACGGGCAATTATTACATAATGCGGTATCGGGCGAAGCAATTGTAGCAGCCACAACACAAGGCCTGGATTTTAAAGCAATGATTGATTATGCGCACAAAATTGGTAATCCAAATTTGCGCAAACTAACTTTTCATGAACGTGGCAGAATGTTGCGTGCAGTAGCTATGCATCTGCGTAATCATCTTGATAAATTTTATGCCTTATCTTATAAAACTGGTGCTACAAAAGCAGATAGCTGGATTGATATTGAAGGTGGCATCGGCAACTTATTTGCCTACGCATCGCTGCGTAAAAAATTTGCTGATGAAACTTTTGCAGTTGATGGCGAAGGCATTAATTTAAGCAAGCATAACACATTTATGGCGCATCATATTATGGTGCCGAAAGAAGGTGTTGCCATTCACATAAACGCATTCAATTTTCCGGTGTGGGGTATGCTTGAAAAAGTTGCTGTGAACTGGCTTGCAGGCGTTCCTGCAATTGTAAAACCGGCGGCAGTTACAAGTTATTTAACGGAAGCAGTAGTGAAAGAAATTATTGCCAGCAATATTCTTCCTAAAGGCGCACTGCAATTGATTTGTGGTAATGTTGGCGATTTATTAGATCATGTAACATCGCAGGATGTAATAACATTCACCGGCTCAAAATCAACCGCATTAAAATTAAAAAAACACGATAGGATTTTAAATGAATCTGTTCCCTTCAACATGGAAGCTGATAGTTTGAATTGTATTGTTTTGGGTGATGATGTAAATCCATCAGATGTAGAATGGGATATTTTTATTAAAGAGATAAGGAAAGAAATGACGGTAAAAGCCGGGCAAAAATGTACTGCAATAAGAAGAATATTTGTGCCTGAAAATAAAATGGAAGATGTGTGGAAATCATTAAAACAATCATTATCGCAAACCATTATTGGTAATCCATTAAATGATAAAGTAAGAATGGGTTCGCTTGTTGGGCAGTCGCAACGCAATGAAGTGAAACAACAAGTACAAAAGTTATTAGCATCGTCGCAAATTATTTATGGTTCGTTAGATAGTGTTGAAGTTGTAGATGCAGATGCAAATAAAGGCGCGTTTCTTTCACCATTATTATTGTTGAATGAAAAACCTTTTGCATCGCACGACGTTCACGAAGTAGAAGCATTTGGGCCTGTAAGTACTATCATGCCTTATAAAACTATGGATGAAGCAATAGCTTTAAGTAAGATGGGAAAAGGTTCTTTATGTTCATCAATTGTAACATCAAACGATAAAATTGCGAAGCAATATGTGTTAGGCGCAGGCACACATCATGGAAGAATTTTGGTGCTAAATAAAGATTGCGCAAAAGAAAGTACTGGTCATGGCTCGCCGTTACCAATGTTAGTTCATGGAGGACCAGGCAGGGCAGGAGGCGGGGAAGAAATGGGTGGTGTACGTGGTGTAAAACATTATATGCAGCGTGTTGCAGTTCAGGGTTCGCCAACATCAATCACTAATATTACAAACATTTATCAGCAACATGCAAAAGGTAATATTAATGATGTGCATCCTTTTAAAAAATATTTTGAAGAATTAAATATCGGCGATCAGATCATCACACAAAAAAAAATAATTACTAGTGAAGAAATTGATCGCTTTGCAGATTTAAGTGGCGATCATTTTTATGCGCATATTAAAACAATAGATTTTGCCGGAACTATGTTTGAACAACAGGTGGCGCATGGATATTTTATTATGAGTATCGCCGCTGGTTTGTTTGTTGATAACTACGAAAAAAATCCGGTATTATTGAACTATGGAATTGATGAATTGCGCTTTACAAAACCTGTTTATGCCGGTGCAGAAATCTATATAAAATTTACCTGCAAAGAAAAATTACCAAACGATAAAAGAATAATAAATAATCCTGAAGATTTTAAACGAGGCGATGATATTGAAAAAGGCATTGTAAAATGGCTGGTTGAAATGTTTGATGAAACAGATGAACAGGTTGGCATTGCTACAATATTAACAATGGTTGCTAAAAAAAATTAAATGTCATGATACATACAATTCAAAACGGTTATGTAAAAACAGAAACACATCAGGGCATAACCACTATTGAATTTTTTCACCCGCAAAGCAATTCTTTGCCAGGCAAAATTCTGGAAGAACTGGCGCAGGAAATTCATATTGCAGGCCATGATGATGATTGCAAACTAATTATTTTAAAAAGCGTTGGTGATAGAACATTTTGTGCAGGCGCCTCTTTTGATGAATTAATAGCAATAACAAATGAAACGGAGGGCACAAAATTTTTCAGTGGTTTCGCAAATGTTATTAACGCTATTCGTAAATGTTCAAAATTTATTATTGCACGAATACAAGGCAAATGTGTTGGCGGCGGCGTTGGGCTTGCGGCAGCCTGTGATTATGCGATTGCTTTGGAAGGTGCAGATGTAAAATTGAGCGAATTAGCTTTAGGTATTGGCCCTTTTGTTGTTGGCCCTGCAATTGAAAGAAAGATTGGTATTGCTGCGTTTGGACAATTGGCTATTGATGCTGCATCATGGCATAGCAGCGATTGGGCAAAAAAGAAAGGTTTATATACAGAACTGCATCATGATATTGAAAGCCTGGACGAATCCGTACGCAAACTATCTTCATTTTTATTACATAACAGCGCACAGGCAATGGCTGATTTGAAAAAAATTTTATGGGAAGGCACAGAACATTGGGATAAACTTTTACATGAACGTGCAGCCATAAGCGGTAAACTTGTTTTAAGCGATTTTACTAAAAACTATATTAAAGAATTTAAAGAAAAACAGGCTTTAAAGAAGTAGTTATTTTGAAATTTCGCTGTTTAAACAATAGCGGTTTCTCTACATCTTCAAACCTTACATTTGCACCAAACCACAAAAATGGAAAAGTTAAGCAAGCTGGCAGAAAAAATGGTGGGAAGCGAAATTGTTCGCCTTGGAAATGAAATAAATGAACGTAAACGTAAAGGCGAACATATTTTTAATTTTACGATTGGCGATTTTGATCCTTTCGTTTTTCCAATACCGGAATCACTTGAAAAACACATTATTGAAAGTTATCAGCACCACAATACAAATTACCCGCCTGCAAACGGTGTATTGGATTTGCGTGAAGCGGTTGCTGCTTTTATTAATGATTGGGAAGGCCTTAATTATTCGCCTTCAGAAATACTAATTGCATCAGGTGGCAGGCCGTTGATATATACATTATTTAAAGCGGTTGTTGATGAAAACGATAAAGTAATTTACGCAGCGCCATCATGGAATAACAATCATTATACAAACCTGCATAAAGGAAAGCATTGTGTAATAGAAACAACGCCCGAAAATAACTTTATGCCAACTGCGAAAGATATTGCGGCAAATATTAAAGATGCAGCATTAATATGTTTATGCACGCCGCAAAACCCTACGGGCACAACATTATCTAAAGAAACGCTTACTGAAATATGCCATCTTATTGTTGAAGAAAACAATAGGCGCGGCAAAGATGAAAAGAAATTGTATTTAATGTTTGATCAGATGTATTGGACACTAACTTATGGAAACATTAAACACTATAACCCAGTTACATTAAATACTGAAATGCGCAAATACACCATTTTTATTGATGGCATTTCTAAAGCCTTTGCTGCAACCGGTGTACGTGTTGGGTGGGCTTTTGGTCCTGAATATGTATTGGCAAAGATGAAAGCTTTTTTAAGTCATATTGGTGCATGGGCACCAATGGCTGAACAAAAAGCAACGGCTAAATTTTTACATGAAAACGAAACATTGCAACAATATTTTAGCACTTTTAAACCTGCGTTAGAATTAAGGCTTCATAAAATTTACGATGGCTTGATTGCTTTAAAAAATGATGGATTTAATGTTGACGCCATTACGCCGCAGGCTGCAATATACCTTACTGTAAAGTTTGATTTGGTTAATAAGAAAACTTCTGATACTGAATTAAAGTTGCAGGAAGATGTTACTGAATATTTATTAAATAAGGCCAAACTTGCGTTAGTTCCATTTTACGCGTTTGGCGCCGAAAAACAATCTCCGTGGTACCGGCTTAGTGTTGGTACTTGTAAAATAGAAGATATTGAGCCCTTTCTTCAAAACTTAAGAAAAGCACTTCAGGCTTTGCAATAGTCTATTGCTTGATTAATTTTTGTTGCTGATAAAAACGAAAGGTTTAAGTTGTTGCTCTTTTAAAATTTGCCTTACCAGGTGAAGTCTACGGATTACTTTGTAACGGTTAACATCAATTACTTCGTTGGCAATGCATAAGGCATTCGAGTTTTCAACATGGCAAAACAAATCGTTTAAAAGCTCAATTTCATGGTCAAGCTCTTGTTGATTCATCAGCTCCTTTTTCGTTAGTACAAGCAGGTCTCTATTTCGGGGGTTCATAGTGCCCTGTTTAAGTAGTTAAAAAATGTTTTAAATTATCTTACCGAAGGGCACCCGCATTTTGTTCTATCGCCGGTTGTTCTATAACTAGAGCTGCAGGATGTTGCAAGTACAATCGTTAATAACACAAGAAAAAGACCAAACCAAAGTTGCCGCTTCATTATATTGTGATTTGTAAATTACATAGTTTTTATAAAAAACAAGAAAAAATTTTTAAATAAAATATTTTGCCAACGAAAATTTTAATTGCACCACTCGACTGGGGCCTTGGACATGCCACCCGTTGCGTGGTAATAATCCATACTTTACAAAAGCTAAATTGTAATGTTTCAATTGCAGCCTCAGGCAAAATTAAAAATCTTCTTCAAACAGAATTTCCAAACATTAACTTTCTTAAACTGCCTGGCTATAAAATTGCTTACTCAAAATTTAAACGCTTTCTTCCTTTTAAAATTTTAATTCAAATACCAAAAATTTTGAAAATAATAGATTTTGAAAATAAATGGCTGAATGCAATCTTAAAAGCCCACAATTTTAATGCAATAATTTCAGACAATCGGTTCGGATTTTATTCAAAGAGTGTTTTTTCCGTTTTTATGACACATCAATTACAAATAAAAACAAATTTTGCATGGCTTGATAAAAAATTACGGCGCTTAAACTATAATTACATCAATAATTTTAATGAATGCTGGGTTCCTGATTTTGAAGATAATTTTAATATCGCCGGCGAACTTTCACATCCCTCAACTTTGCCTGAAATTCCTGTAAAATATCTTGGCCCGCTTTCAAGGTTTAAAAAATCAGTAAACCAAAAAATTAAATTTACATGGATGGCAATCATTTCCGGCCCGGAACCGCAGCGCAGCTTATTCGAGAAAAAAATTTTTGAAGTTGCTGCAAAATCCAATGATACATTTTTAATTATTCGCGGATTACCCGGTCAAAAAGAAAATGATTTTAATTTCCCCAACTGTACAATTTTTAATCATTTAAATACAGCAGATATGCAGGCTGCAATTGAATCAAGTGAATTTATTATAAGCCGTTGCGGTTACACAACAGTTATGGAAATTTTATCACTGAAAAAAAAATCAGTTTTAATTCCAACGCCCGGGCAAACAGAGCAGGAATATTTAGCGAAGCATCTTTCAAAACAAAACTGGTGTTACACATTTAAGCAAACAGAAGATTTTATTACGCATCTTTCAAACGCAAAATCATATACATATTCTTTACCTGAAATAAATATGCAGCAACATGAAGAAATTATAAAAGGTTTTATCACTTCAATAAGTGTAAAAATATATTTGCACAATTAATGAGTAAAAAATTACAAGCGCACATTGCAGTTCTTCTGGCCAACATATTTTTCGGCATTAATTATATTACTGTAAAATCTATCGTTCCTTTAAAATTATCTGCGCCGGCGTTAAATGTATGCAGGGTTGGCGTTTCATGCATTTTATTCTGGATATTGTTTTTATTTAAACCTTTAAAACCGGGCATTCAAAAAAAAGATATACTATTATTTATTCTTTGTGCAGTTTTAGGTGTGGCTTTAAACCAGGCATTGTTTATAAAAGGGTTGTCGCTCACATCATCTATTCATGCTTCTTTACTTGGATTAATAACACCTATCCTCATCATTTTTATTGCAGCATGGCTTTTAAAAGAAAAAATAACAAGTTTAAAAATTGTTGGTGTAATAACCGGGATAACTGGTGCTGCAATTCTTATTTTAATGAAAGATGTTTCGCACACTGCAAGCGATATTTTTTTGGGTGATGTGCTTGTAATTTTAAATGCAGTTACTTATGCATTCTATCTTGTAATTGTGCGGCCGCTAATGAAAAGATATTCTGCTGTGCATGTAATAAGATGGGTATTTACCTTTGGTTTATTCTTTATGCTTCCATACGGCTGGCATGATATTACAACAACGCAATGGCAAAATTTTACAGCCCTAAATTGGATGAGTTTGGCTTTTGTAATTACAGGCGCAACTTTTTTTGTGATGCTGATCGGGTACTACGTCTTTAAGCATGAAGATATTTTTAAAACTATCCCTGTACAGATTAAGGTTGATGACCTGGAAACTTTAAAGTTGGTGCTCGATGAAGCGATGAAGAACAAAAAATCTTTTAAGGATCCG
>JBDUEO010000063.1:0-10710 GCA_040002335.1 Parafilimonas sp.
AACAAGAAACGGAATTGCTGATACACCTTTGCTCATTAACTTACCAATTACAGGCATTAATATGATAGCAATACAAGATGGCGCCAGCAAAGATAAACCTGTTTCATAAGCTGTAAAACCCAATACACGTTGTGCAAGTACAGGATATACAAATACAGATGTGAATAATCCAAACCCTGCAACAAAAGTAAAGATTGTAGTGAATGCAAGATTGCGGTTACCCATTACCCGTAAGTTTACTGCAGGATTTTTAATGCTTAATTCCCTAACGATAAAGCTGATTAAACCCGCCGCACCAATAACAGAACAAATGCGTATTGCATTGCTGCTAAACCAATCATCCGCCTGGCCTCTTTCCAATACGTATTGTAAACATCCTATACCTGCAGCAAGAAAAAGAATACCGGTATAATCAATATACATTCCTTTTTTTTGCTGGCCTTCTTTATCTTTCTTTTCAATAAATGTATAAGCAAGAATGGTAGCCAGAAAACCTATCGGCACATTAATCATAAATATCAGCGGCCAGCTAAAATGCTCTATAATAAACCCGCCAAGCGTTGGCCCAAATGTTGGGCCTAATACTATGCCCATACCAAAAAGCCCAGCGGCAATAGGCCTGTCTTTTTCTTCAAATGCATCAAACAAAATTGATTGCGAAGTAGAAAGCAATGCACCGCCGCCAACACCTTGTACAAAGCGCCATATAATAATTTCAACAAGGCTTGTTGACTGTCCGCACATATATGAAGCCGCTGTAAAAATTATCATAGAAACGATGTAATAATTTTTTCGCCCGAAGTACTTTGCTAAAAAGCTTGTGAGTGGAATAATAATTACATTGGCGATGGCATAAGAAGTAATAACCCAGCTAATATCTTCAATACTTACACCAAGACTGCCTGCCATATCGTTAAGCGCAACATTTACAATTGAAGTATCAACCAATTCCATAACGGCGGCAGCTACAGTTGTAATAACAATAATATATTTAGCGAGTTTTTTCATGTATCAATTTTTCGGGAATCGTCAAACGCAAATCGTGAATTATAGTTCAGATATTAAGGATTGATAAATTTTTATTCACGTTTGACGTTCATCATTTTATTTTAATACTTACATATGCACTTAAACCTGCGCGTAAAATATTTTTATAATCATTAAGATTATTGATATGTATTTTGACAGGAATACGCTGTGTAACTTTAATAAAATTTCCACTCGAATTATCCGGAGGTAAAATAGAAAACCTTGCGCCGGTGGCTTCACTTAAACTGGCAATGCTGCCTTGTAATGTAGAATCAGGATATGCATCCAATGAAATTTCAACCGGCATTCCCGAATAAAATTTTCTGATCTGTGTTTCTTTAAAATTCGCAACAATCCAATAGGTAGTATCATTTACAACTGAAAATAACGGTGAACCGGCTTGTACAAACTGCCCTTGTGCAATATTCAGCTTGCCTAATTTACCGGATTGTGCTGCATAAATTTTAGTATAAGAAATTTTTAATTCCTCCTGCTGAATGGCTGCAGCTTTTGTAGCCAAACCTGCCTGCGCTTTTTGAAGCCCGGCTTGTAAAACAGCAATATGGCTTTGTGCTGTTGACAACTCACTTTCATTATTTGAAGATGATTGTTTTGCCTGATCTAAATTAAACTTACTGTCGTCTAATTGCTTTTTTGTAATCGCCTGGTCTGCATATAAATTCTGGTTGCGCTGGTAATCTTCCAACGCCTGCTGTATTTTTAAAGACGATAAACTTATAGTACCGCGATTGGTATTTAATCCTACATGTGCATTTTTTAAAGCAGCTTCAGCATTTAAAATATCTGCCTTTGCAGATTCGGAGTCAGCCTGCATTTGCAGTAACTGTGATTGCAGGTCTGCATCATCAATTTCTACTAAAAGCTGGCCGGCTTTTACCGAATCATAATCTTTTACATCAATCATTTTTACATAACCGCTAACCCGTGAGATTACAGGTGAAATTTGTGTTTCTACCTGCGCATCATCCGTAGTTTCGTGTGCAATTGCATAAGAAATTTTCGTCCATCCATAAATGACTGCTGCAATTACTATAGCACCAATGATGATATATTTTAAAGGCGATTTTTTTTTCTTTTCCGGTTGCTTGTTTTCCTGGTCCATAAATCTGTTTTCGTTTATTTGTTTAATAGATGATCATGCATCAAATTTTTTAAATGAGTTGATACACGTTTTTTAAATTTATTATCATCATACGGTATGTAATCGTCAGCTTTGTTCATTAGTTTGTTGCAGGATTTTTTTGAAAGTAAAACCTGGTTAATAGTACCAACAATGCTTGCTATGGTTAGTTCCGGATCAACTTTTTTAAACTCGCCGCTTTTTATACCACGTTCAATAACGGTTTTCACAATCAGCGAATTTGGATAGATCATATTGTTTACAATAGAATCCTGTAAAGCTTCGCGCTGGTTTAAAATAAGTTCCTGGTGAACAAGCCTGTGAAATGTTCTGTGCGTAAAAAGTTTTTGAACATATGTATCAATGATCTCTTCAATTTTTTGAATTGCATTTAACGATTGATTATTAAGAATTTCATCTAATATGCCGCGTGTGGTAAAAGATTTGTATTCAATAATTTTCTCAAATAGTTTTTCTTTACTGCCGAAATAATAATTTACCATGGCCACGTTTACACAAGCCTTTTCTGCAATCTCTCTTATTGATGTTCCCTCGAACCCTTTTTCTGCAAATAAGTGCAGTGTAGTTTCAATAATATGCTGTTTCTTATCCTTCATTTTCTGCAATTCAGGACGCAAAATTAAACAATTGTTTAAAATTAAACAAACGTTTAATTAGTTTTTTTTTAAATATTCTTTCGTGGAGTTTATCTGTACGTGTAAGTAACCGTTCCAAGTAATTGCTGATGTTTATCAAATAAAACATCTTTGGTTTTTAAGCCGCGTTCATCATAAATATATTGCCATACAACATAATCTGATGAACCTTGCGGAACTTGTGTAAGTGAGGAAATTATACCGTTATCATTGTATTCAAACACATAATCAGGAAGTAATTTTTGCGCCTGTATATTATAGCGCACAATATCAGTAAGTTGGTTTTTATCGTTGTAATAATAAAAATAATGTTCTATCTGCCTGCCTTTTTTCATCCATAATTCTTCTGTTACATTTTGGTTTTCATCTTTTTTAAAATGGATAATCGTGGTATCATTTTTATCTTTTATCCTCAACATCGAATCCGGGATATTTCCTGTATAAAACCATTTATGTAATTCTGTGCTGTGTGTGTCCATTGCCGTATCTTCAGTTTCGGTTTGCACCTGCAATGTATTGCCATTATCATCATACGTATATTGAATAGTTGTAAGCACGTTATCCGCACTATCAGAAGATTGTACAAGCACATCATTTAGATAAGTATCATAATCATCACTCGTGCCGCCGGTTTCCAACTCTGTATGTGTTATTACCAATGCGCCATTATTTTTTATTTTTTTTGAATACACAAAGCCTGTTGTTGGGGTGTTATCTGCTGCGGTGCTTGTGGCAGTAACTTGATGCATATTATTTTTTTTCAGAAGCTGGTATATATGGTTTGATTCTTTTAAAGACACCACATCATTATAATAATACTGCGCACTGCAATTGCACAAAACGAAAAAAAATGTTAATAGCAATAAGCTTTTTTGCATAATAATTCTTTAATTCATCATTAACGGAAAATGTGCGGCAAGGTATATATTGCTGCTTAAAATGTGTTGTGTATTTTTAGTGAAATTTTTTAATAGTGTCTCACGGTAAAGCTCGTAAAGAAACTAATTGTTTGAATTGTAACGCTGAAGTTATGGGCCGGTTTTGCTGTGTTTGCGGCCAGGAGAATATTGAACCAAGAGAAACTTTCCTGCAACTGATTTCCCATTTTGTGTATGATCTTTTTCATTACGATGGGAAGTTTTTCTTAACGCTTAAAACGCTTTTGCTTAAACCCGGTTTATTAACGCATGAATATGTGCACGGCCGAAGAGCAAGTTACCTGCATCCGATACGCATGTATGTTTTTACTTCGGCCATATTTTTTATCATTTTTATTTCTTACATCGCTGGCGGAAAAGTGAATGATAATAATTTAAGCAATCTGAATGCTGAACAGCGCAGCGCCATCAATCAATCAATTAACCACTTAAAAGATTCGATCACAAAAACAAATGATCCTGAAAAAAAAGCTGCGCTGCAGCAAAGCATAAATACGCTTGAAAAAATTCCATTTATTTTTAAACAGGATAGTACCCGGAATACTCAAAATTCCGGAAACGGTTTTATTGAAATAGATCTGTCAAATCATTCAGATAATTTCCTGGTTGATGGTATGCCGGGAACGATGCGTGAATATGAACAGAAGCAGGCAAAACTTTCTCCTGATAAAAAAGATGGATGGTTTAAACGTACCATTTCAACAAAACTGATAGGGATAAATGAAAAATATAGATACAATACGAAAGCGTTTACTGACGGTTTAACAGAGCGTTTTTTTCATTCATTTCCAACAATGATGTTTGTATCGTTGCCCATTGTTGCGCTTCTTTTGCAATTATTATATATAAACAAACGAAAGAAATTTACATACGTGCAGCATGGTGTTTTTACAATTCATATTTACATTGCTGTTTATATTTTCATCCTCATCATTTATGCGTTTAACGCATTACAGAATATTACACACTGGCAGTTGTTTGGATGGTTTTCTAATATAACTATACTGGGTACTTTTTTTTATATAGAAAGAGCCATGCGTAATTTTTATGAACAGGGCAAAGCAACAACTATTCTGAAATTTATAATTCTTTTACTCTTATACTCAATATTATTGTCATTATTAATGATATTGTTTTTTATGACTTCTTTAATTCAAATCTGATAATGGAATACAAAGAAAATTTTGAAAGGCTGGTGAATATCATGGACGAATTAAGAGAAAAATGCCCATGGGATAAAAAGCAAACCATTCACACATTAAGGTCAATGACTATTGAGGAAACGTATGAGTTAACCGATGCTATTACTACAGAAAACTGGCAGGATATAAAAGAAGAATTGGGCGATATATTATTGCATATACTTTTTTATACACGCATTGCAACCGAACAAAAAAAGTTTACTTTAAATGATGTGCTTGAAACAATTTGTAATAAACTTATTGTTCGGCATCCGCATATTTACGGCGATGTAAAAGTGAATAATGATGAAGATGTAAAAAAGAATTGGGAGAAAATAAAATTAAGCGAAGGCAAAACATCTGTGTTAAGCGGCGTGCCCGTTTCATTGCCTGCCGTTGTAAAAGCAACACGCATTCAGGAAAAAGCAAAGCAGGTTGGTTTTGAATGGAAACACACAGAAGATGTTTGGCTGAAAGTGCAGGAAGAAATGAATGAACTGCAGCAAGCCATTAAAAATAAGGATGCAAAAGAGATTGAAGATGAATTTGGTGATGTGCTTTTCAGTCTTGTTAATTATGCACGGTTTTTGAATGTTGACGCCGAAAATGCATTGGAACAAACCAATAAAAAGTTTGTGATGCGGTTTACGCAAATGGAAAAAATAGCAAAAGAAAAAGGTAAAAATTTATATGATATGAGCCTGGAAGAAATGGATGCTATCTGGAACATTGTAAAAAAGCAAAACACAATTGCTTGATAAAAATTATTAAACATGCACTTAATAAAAACGCGTGGCTGTTTCTTGCTGCGGCGTGGGTGTATACGCTTTCATTCATCTTCACCAATTATTTTTCGTACAGTTCATCAGCACAAAAAGTTGCAAATATTATAAGTGAATATATTCAGACACAGGAAAAATCTTTCCAAAATATTTTACATGATACAGCCACACTTAATGCAATAATTAATGATGAACCATCTTTACAAAAACAACAACTGCTAACTGATGCGCAAGGTATTTTTGCTTACCAGGTAAACGATATTGGCAACCCTGTTGAAATTTTCTGGAACACCAACAAAATGTCTGTTGCACCGGAAGATCTTTTAAAGCCTGATGGCGGATATCTTGTAAATTATCAAAACGGCAGTTTCGATCTTTTAAAATCTTCCATAACAAAACAAGGCATCGAATATTTTTTTATTACGCTTATACCGGTTCGCTGGCAATATTTTATGCAGAATGAATACCTGCAAACGCATTTTGCAGTAAGCGAAACAATAAGTAACGATTTTGAAGTAGCGCCGCCAAATGAAGGTGCGGCAGTAATTAATGCCGCCGGCAATACTTTATTCAGCATAACCGAAACTAATCCTTCTTATAATGATGCGCCGGTTGGCTTCTCTGTTTTTTTGCGCGTAATTGCTTTATTATGTTTATTTATTTTTATTAATAATGTTGCATCTGCAGTAGTAAAAGAAAAAAATTTTAAAAGCGGTTTTGCGTTACTTGTTGCTTCTTTTTTAATGCTGCGGATAATAATTTTTTTATTCAGATTTCCTTTCAATTATCAAATTACACCGTTGTTTAATGCAGCCGTTTATCATGGCGGTTACATCAACAAATCGTTAGGCGATTTATTATTAAATGCAATTACTGTTTTATGGGTGATTTTGTTTTTCAGAAAAAAAATAAAACCGGCCACGCTTTCATCAGTTAAATCTTTGGATGGTGTTTACAATGTTTTAATTTATTTGTCCGTTTTAATATTGCCGCTTATCAGTTTTTATATTACTGATGTTATAAGCGGGCTTGTAACGCGTTCAACCATTAGTTTTGATGCTGCAGATTTTTTTTCACTGTCCATATTTTCATTGGCCGGTTTTATTATTATTTGCATGTTGTTGTATATATGGCTTTACGTAACGGGCTTTTTTGTACAGCTTTTAGAAAAAATAAAACTTCCATTTTTCTGGCAGAATATTTTAGTTGTTACCTGTAGTTTTTTGCTAATATCATTACACATTTTTTTTGCTGATGCAAAATTATTATTAATTGTTACCGGCTTTATTGTTCTACTGATTTTCTTTATGCGTTATCGCGATAATCCATCATTTTCATCGCTTGTAAACTCATCTTATTTTATTGCCTGGGCATTAATATTAACGGCACTGGCATCTGCGCTTGTAGTATATCAAAATAATATTAAAGAGCAGCAGTCACGTCTTAATATCGCAAAGGGAATGCAGCAGCAAACTGATTCGTCAGGTACTTTTTTAGTGCGGCTTGCATTGAATAATTTTTCTGATAATTTTTTGCAGCATAATTTTTACAGGTTCAAAAATACCGGCGACAGCAGGTTTATAAAAGACAGCCTTATCAAAAAAAACCTTACAGCTTATCTAACCAAATACATTACAAAGATTTATGTGTTTGATAAAAATAACCAACCGTTGAATAATGATGATTCAACAAGTTATGATGTTATAAATTCTGTATTGGAAAACAGGAGCAAACCAACAGGCGTGCCGGGACTTTATTTTTATCGCAACAAGCCAGATGCATACAATTATATTTATGCAAGAAAAGTTGTAAAAGATTCAGTTTATCTCGGTGCTTTATTCGTTTTGGTGCAGCCAAGATTATATGAAAGTTCAGCGCTTGTGCCCGAGCTTTTTAAGCAAACAAGCGATATTGCATCGCTTACTGAAAATGGTTATGTTTTTGGGATGTATGATAACCGTAAACTTGTAAGCGCTTTCACAGGATTTAATTTTTCGGATTCTGTAAACACAAATCAAATTCCAACAACAGGATATTATTTTAAAGATTCTGTTGGCTATAATGAACTTTGGTATAATGCAGGAAGTGGAAAATTACTTGTTATAGTTAAAAGAAATAATTGGTTCTTTAATTTTATCACACTCTTTTCTTATTTGTTTGTATTGTTTATTTTTCTTGCATTTGCAGTACATACAAGCCGCAACCAATTAAATAATCCTGACCGAAAATTCAGTTTTAAAAATTTATTCAGGTTTAATATACGAACGCAAATTCAAACAACAATTGTCGGTGTAAGCATTGCCTCGTTTTTAATTATTGGTGTGGCAACAATTTCTTTTTTCATACTCCGGTTTAAAAACGGCACAACCAATCAATTAATAAATACGTCACAGGTTATTTCAAATGAAATTCAACAGGCTTTAAAATTTGAAATTGTAACCGGCGATATTTTGAATATTAATGATGCTACTGCTAATAACGATTTTGAAAAAAAGATTGTTGATATTGCCACCATTCATAATGCAGATGTAAACCTGTATGCAAAAAATGGCAGCTTGCTGGTTTCCTCTCAGCCATATATTTATACCCAGGATATTTTAAGCAACCGGATGGATCCCGAAGCATTTCGCCAGCTTCATTATAATAAAAGCACACGCTTTATACAAACAGAACAAATCGGAAATTTTTCTTTTCAAAGTATTTACACGCCGGTTAAAGATGAAAAAGATGAAACCATTGCTTATTTAAATGTGCCATTGCTAAGCGCGCAAAACGAATTGAAGGAAGAGATTTCAGATTTTCTTGTTACACTAATTATTTTGAATGCACTGATTTTTATTTTTGCCGGCGCTATTGCTGTAACGCTTACCGGCCGCATTACTACATCGCTTGAATTAATTGGCGGCAAAATGAAAGAAATAAAAATTGGAAGCACCAACGAAGAAATTGCATGGAAGGGACATGATGAAATTGGAATGCTGGTTGATGAATATAACAAGATGGTAAAACAGCTTGGGCAAAGTGCCGAAGCACTTGCCAGAAGCGAACGTGAAGGTGCCTGGCGCGAAATGGCAAAACAAGTGGCACATGAAATAAAAAACCCGTTAACGCCAATGAAACTCAGCATTCAGTATTTGCAAAAATCAATGGAAGAAAATACGCCAAATGCTGTTGAGCTTTCAAAAAAACTAGCTTCCACTTTAATTGAACAAATAGACCAGCTTTCAAAAATTGCAGGCGATTTTTCGCAGTTCGCAAACATTGAAAATATACATCCTGAAAGGTTTGATCTTACTGAGCTTATTCAAAATCTTGTGAACCTTTATCAAACAGATGAACGCCTTTCAATAAACTATATAAATGCAAATAACAACGTTGAAATTTTTTCTGATAAAGCGCAGATCAACCGCCTTTTTACCAATCTTATAAAAAATGCAATTGAAGCTTCTGATGAAAATCAAATAGCACGCATTCAAATAAAACAACTTGCACAAGATAAAAATGTAATTATATCTGTAACCGATTGTGGCAATGGCATCAACGAATCTTTGCGGTCAAAAATTTTCGATCCAAACTTCACTACAAAAACTTCTGGTACAGGTTTAGGCCTTGCCATTTGCAAAGCCATTGTAGAAAAAGCGGGAGGCAAAGTCTGGTTTGCCACAACGCCGGGCGAAGGCACTACCTTTTATGTAAACCTGCTTTTAGCAAATTAAATTTTTAGTAAAAATATTTTATGTACTTAGCTGCAGAACAATAATTAAGCTTTGTTGTGTCACTCCCTTGTACAGTTGTAATGCTATTCAGCAAAAGCTTTTCATTAATCAATTTCTTTCTTTTTATATTGCCTGCATTATTTTTTTATGATCAATTCTTTAAAAGATTTTCAGAACATATTTTTTATTGGCATCGCAGGCGCAGGCATGAGTGCATTAGCGCAATATTTAAAAGGCATAGATAAAAATGTAAGCGGAAGCGATCGCTATTTTAAAGACGGAGAATTTAATGAAACACAAAATAAATTAGAAGCAGAAGGCATTTTTTGTTTTGAACAAAACGGCCAGGGTATTAATGAATTAACACAAGTAATCGTTGTTTCAACAGCTATTGAAGATACTGTTGTTGAAGTGCAAAAAGCAAAGCAGTTAAATATTCCAATCATTAAACGCAGTGAATTGCTTGCGCTAATTTCATCAAGCAAAAAAACAATTGCCGTTGGCGGAACATCAGGTAAAAGTACTACTGTTGCCATGCTGTTTGAAATTCTTGATCATGCAGGTTTGAAACCAGGTTTAATTACCGGCGCTGGTTTAACGCGTTTGATCAAACAAAATAAAATTGGCAATGCAAAAGTTGGAAAAGGAGCGTGGTTAATTATTGAAGCCGATGAAAGTGATGGAAGCATTATTCAATATAAACCTGAAATTGGAATTTTATTGAACGTTGATAAAGACCATAAAGATTTACCTGAACTGATGCAATTGTTTGAACAATTTAAAAACAACAGCAAAACTTTTATCATTAACCAAAACAACAAATTTGCTGCAACGCTTTCTCAAAATGTTCAGCATGATTTTTCTTCAACTGAAAATAGTAGTGCAGG
Source organism: Parafilimonas sp. (assembly GCA_040002335.1). Lineage (GTDB taxonomy): Bacteria > Bacteroidota > Bacteroidia > Chitinophagales > Chitinophagaceae > Parafilimonas. The sequence continues at coordinate 10,331 of JBDUEO010000063.1, forward strand.
GTTTGTTATGAAAGATTTTCAGCAATATGGTTTTGAAATTTCTTTTATTGTTGATGAAACAAAATTCAAATTAAATGCACTTGGCAAACACAATGCAGAAAATGCTTTAGCAGCAATTGCGGCTGCAAATTTTATTGGTGTTGATTTAAAAATTTGTGCAGAAGCTTTAAAAAATTATGAAGGTATTTATCGCCGTCATCAAATAATTGGTGAAAGAAATGGCGTTGTTCTTATTGATGATTATGCACATAATCCTGCAAAATGTGCGGCCAGTATAAAAGCCTGTCAGCCGGTGGCAGAAAAATTAATTGCATGGTTTCAGCCACATGGTTATGCGCCAACAAAATTTTTGCGTGATGATTTTGTAAAAGAAATTGCTG
>JBDUEO010000064.1:0-10597 GCA_040002335.1 Parafilimonas sp.
AACAGTAATGTTATATTTTTTGCTAATGCTGTATAAAGTTTCTCCTTTCGCAACAATGTGTGTTATTTCATTTGATGAAGTTGCAACCTTTGGTGCGCTTATAATATTAGCAGCAGTTTCTTTCTTTGCAGCACTTACATTGTTCTTTGTTGATGGGATTTTTATTTGCGATCCGTACACAAGTTTAGTATCAGCATGCATTCCATTCATGCGCATAATATCGCCAACAGATGTATTATATTCTTTAGCAAGCATTGATAAATTTTCACCCTGTTTTAATGTATGTGTAACATAATTATTTTGTGCCGTTAAAAACTGAACAGAGAAAATACAAACTACAAGTATAATAATTTTTTTTACGTAAAGCATACACCAATTTTTCTGCAAATTTATTCTTTACGAATACGCCATTCTGTTGGATAATAGTTATTAACACGATTGTGCAAAATTTTTATCCAGCCAAGAGCAAAATTTTTATAGGTGCATAAAGCCCAGCCTTTATAATCTGTTGTTAAAAAAAAATCTTTTTTGCGCAGATATTGTAAAGCCTGCTCATTTGTTAATTCAATTTTAAAATTATTATCATTCAATAGTAAGCTTAACGCTAACTCATGATGCGGCACTAAATCCTTGCCTTTTATTTCTCCTGTTTGAATGCCTGCTTTTTTTAAATAAAGATTTTTTTGAAGAAATGCAACATCATTATTCCATTGCTTATGAATTACGCGGATAATTTGCTGTTGTTTAAAAAAAAGCCAATCATTTTTTATAAGATGTTGCTGCAAAAAATCAACTTCTTTTTTTGTGGCCTGTAACAAACCTGTATTGTTTTGTTTTGAATACGCGCCTTCCTGATTTTTTTGTAATGCTGCAATAAAAAATCCTTCGCCTTTTAATTTATAAGGCCAAAAACGATAACTATAAAATGCATGTTTTGGTGAAGTGGTTTCATCAATATTCCATTCTTTATTTAATGTTAGTTGAATTGGGTTGAAGCTGAAATTGTCTTTCAACCAATCTACGATCATTTCATCTTCTGCCTGCGAATAAGAACAGGTTGAATAAATTAAAATGCCATCATCTTTTAATGAGGAATATATATCTGCAAGAATTCTTTGCTGCCGCTGGCTGCATAACGCTACGTTGCTTTCACTCCATTCATCAATTGCATCTTCATCTTTTCTAAAAAGTCCGCTGCCGCTGCAAGGCGCATCAACTATAATTAAATCAAAATAATTTTGCAGCCATTTAAAATCTGCCGCATCATTATTTGTTACAACAATATTTTCACTTCCCCATTTTGTAACGTTCTCATATAAAATTACCGCTCTTTGTTTTATTACTTCATTTGAAACAATCAAAGCGTTTTTAAAATAAGAAGCAAGCAAAGTTGTTTTGCCACCAGGCGCTGCACATAAGTCCAAAATTTTTATGCTTGCATCGCGCTTAAAATTTTGTTGCAGCATTTGCCACAAAAACATGCTGCTTGCTTCCTGCACATAATATGCGCCTGCATGCAACAGCGGATCAAAAATAAATTGTGGCCTTTCTTTTAAATAAAAACCTGTTTCACACCACGGCACCGGTTCATTCAAATTAAAATTTGGATGTGTAATATTTGAAGAATCAAATTTTAAATATTTAGCTGAATTGAAACGTAAAGAAGTTATTTGTTGCGGATGATAATGAATTTCTTCAAACGCATTTTTATTAAAGTTTTCTAAGTGCTGAAGCGCGCTTAATAATGCTTCGGGTAATTTTTTTTGCAAGCTGATCAGGATAAGATTTTTACAATTTGTTCTACTTCTTTCATGGTATTAAATGCATGTACAATAATGCGTAATCTTTCTTTTCCTTCGGGAACGGTTGGATATAAAATTGGACGTATATCAAAACCTGTTGCCTGTAATTGGGTGGCAATTTTTTTAACTTCATCATTGCCCGGAACGATAACAATTTGAATGCATGTTGCCGATGGAAGCTTTTGAAATCTTAAAGTTGATTGCTGAAAACAGTTTATTAAATCATGCAAATAATTTCTCTCATCATTTAAAAAAGGAAATGTATTATAGCTTGTTTTAATTGTTGCAACACTATGTTCAGGCAAAGCTGTGGTATAAATAAAACTGCGTGCAAAATTTACAAGATAATCTTTCAATTGTTGAGAGCCTGCAATAGCCGAACCATGGGCGGCGCAGGCTTTTCCAAATGTATAAATTCTGCAAAAAATTTCATCTTGTAAATTTTTGTGTTGAATTAATCCTTCTCCATTTTCTCCAACAACGCCAATTGCATGCGCTTCATCAATTATTAAATGTGCATTATATTTTTTGCTAAGCGAAATCAATTCTTCTAACGGGCAAAAATCACCATCCATGCTAAATACAGATTCTGTAACGATGAATGTATTACCTCGTGCAGAAGGTAATTTTTTTTCAAGATCGTGCATGTTATTATGCAGGAATGAAAAGCTTTGCGCAAAAGACAATCGTATTCCATCGCGTATAGAAGCGTGCGAAAGCTGGTCGTATAAAATAGTATCACTTTTTTGTGGAATTGAACTTAATATACCAAGATTTGCATCGTAACCTGAATTGAAAATTAATGCTGCTTCTGCTTTATGAAACGCTGCAATTTGTTTTTCCGTTGCTTCAATTAAAGCATAATTACCTGCTAATAATCTTGAGCCTGTTGAACCTGTTTTTAAATTACGATCAATTTTATTATTCAATAAATTATTGTGAACAATACCAAGATAATCGTTAGAACAAAAATCAATTGTTGATTGCGGCATTTTTAATTGCCTGAAAGCGTTTTGATCTTTACGTTCCTGTAATTTTTTTTCTAAGAAATAATCGTTGTACATGGCATCCTGCATCTGCGCTCAAAACTATACTGATATTGATTATCGTTGATTTTAATTTTTCCCGCGCAACTCATTTTGGGAAAAACTTATTTTAAGAATACTTTTTATTTTACATCGCTTTCAGATTTGTTTCTTTCCCAAACAAAAACCATACGTTCACCAACTTTATACACTACACAGATTTAGGCATGAATACTTTTATTGCTTAATACCAACACTATTGTTACGGTAACTTATTTTATTTTTTTAAAATTTAACATGAGAAAGTTTTACTTCTTGTTTTTATTATCCTTCTGCTTCGCTTTTAGTTCATTTGGCCAGTCTGTACTGAATCCAAACGATTCAGTGATAACTTACAATTCCAGCAAACCACCAACGCAGCCAACTTTTGGTCAAATTGGCAAATGGGTGCGTACGCCTCGCTTAAGCTGGAATACTACTGAATACAAATGCTATATCTATAAAGGATGTGCATTCAGAATTCATTTTCCTAAAAGCTATAATCCAACAGCCAATGATGGTAAAAAATATCCAATGATGGTATTTTTTCATGGTCTTGGAGAAACAGGAACTATTTACGATAATGAATACCAGTTGTATCACGGTGGCGATGTTTTTCAGGCCGCCGTTGATAACGGAACTTTCGATGGTTATATATTATGTATGCAAAGCCAGGGCTTCTGGGGTACTGGCCAATATCAATATATAACAGAAATAATTGACTATATGGTTGCCAATAACAAGTTGGATCCATTCCAGGTTAGTGATAATGGATTATCTGCAGGCGGACAGGGAACATGGGAAATGTTTTTGGATCATCCATCTTATATTTCTTCAGCCTTACCTATGTCTAATGTAGATATTGGTTATAAATATCCAACTACAACTAATGTTGTAAAATATACGCCGATGTGGCTTTTCCAGGGTGGTTTAGATGGCGCTCCTGCACCTTCTACTGCACAACAGGTGCGAGATGCAATGTTGGCCGCAGGCGGAGATTTTACTTATACAGAATATCCAACATTAGGCCACGACACGTGGGATAATGCCTGGCAGGAACCAGATTTTTGGCCCTTCCAGCTTAGAGCTTATGCAGCTAATCCCTGGCCATTATTTGGAAGAACAAAATTCTGCCCTGGTGATGTAATAAATGTTACGCTTGGTTTAGCGCCAGGCTTTACTGCATACCAATGGAGGCTTAATGGAAATTTAATAAACGGCGCAACTACTAATTCTATACAGGCTACACAGGCCGGAACTTATGATGCACGTGTGCAGAGAAACGGAATTTGGTCTGACTGGTCAAGAACACCTGTACAAATAATTGTGCAATCGGCAAGCACAACACCACCTATACAAGTATCAGGTTTGATGAGCCAGGTTATTCCTGGTGCAGATGGCAAAACTTCTGTAAACCTCCAGGTTTCCGGAAATAATATTTATACCAGCTACGTATGGAAAAAAGTTGGCTCTGACAGTGTTTATAGCACACAGCCTGTTTTTACTGCAACGCAACCTGGTTATTATGTGGTTGCTGCAAGCCAGCAATACAGTTGCTCAAGTTTATATTCACCTTCATTTAAAGTTATTGATGCAAAAGGCCCGAATGCACCAAATGCGGTAAAAAGCCTTTTAGCAAATGCTTTATCAAATACGCAAATTCAATTAGGCTGGAGCCAGCCCGCGCAACAGGCCAATTCACCAACAGCTTTTGAAATTTATCGTGGTACAAGCAGCGGAACATATTCTTATGTTGGCCAGGTGGCACCTTCTGTTACCAATTATATTGATTCATCGCTTGCAGCTAAAGTGAAATATTTTTATGTTATTCGTGCTGTTGATTCTACCGGTGCGGCTGCTGTTTCTAACGAAGCAAGCGCGGCAACATATTCTGATACTATTGCACCATCTATTCCTTTAAATCTAAATTCAGCTTATACAACACCTTCAACAATATCTATTGCTTGGACGGCATCTACAGATAATGTAGCAGTTGATCATTATGCTATTTATGTTAACGGCGCGCTTTCAAATGTTACAAAACAAACTTCATTTGTATTAACAGGGCTTAATCAAAATCAACCATACGGAATAAGCGTAAAAGCTGTTGATGCAAGCAACAATTATTCTTTCCCGAGTAATCAGATTTCAGCCGAACCAATTCTCGGAGGATTACAGTATAAATTATATACAACCGTAAATGCCTGGAGCGTTTTACCAAACTTTTCTACTTTAACGCCGGTTGCAACTGGCATATCTCAGAATACTGATATTACTGTAACCACTCAATCTACCAATTACGGATTTTTATGGCAGGGTTATATACAGGTTCCTGTAAATGGTACTTATACTTTCCAGACAACTTCAGATGATGGAAGTTCTTTATGGTTCAATTCATACACACCAATCGGAACACCAACAGTGAATAATGATGGTTTGCATGGCAGCCAGTCAATAGCAGGAAACGCGCTTACACTTACTGCAGGTATTTACCCGATATGTATTGAATACTTCCAGGCAGGCGGTGGCGCTAATATGTCTGTATCATGGGCAAGCAGTGCATTATTTGGAAATACAACGCAGCATGCAATTGACAATAAATATTTTGCAGGAAGTTATGTTGCGGGCGGTACAGTACCTACAGTGCCAACTAACGTTACTGCTACGGCAACTGCTTATAATAAGATTAATGTAGCCTGGAAAGATAACAGCAATAATGAGACAGGATTTGAATTGTATCGTGCTACAAGTGCAACCGGAAATTACAGCATTGTAGCTACAGCTGCTGCAAATGCCATCGCATTTACAGATACAACATTATCACCATCTACAACTTATTATTACAAGATACAGGCAATTAATAAATATGGTAATTCAGGATTAAGCAAACAAGACACTACGGCATCCTCTTCAAATGGTTTAAACTATTCTTATTATAACGGAAGCTGGTCTGTGCTTCCAAACTTCCTGGCTTTAACTCCGGCAAAAAAAGGAGTTTCTACTAACACAGACATTACTGTTGCTACTCAATCTACCAATTATGGTTTTTTGTGGCAGGGATATATAAATATTACAAAGGCTGGGTCTTATACTTTTGGAACTACATCAGATGATGGAAGTGATTTATGGTTCAATTCTCTTACACCAACAGGCACGCCAACAGTAAATAATGATGGTGCACATAGTTCTACTTCTAAAACCAGCAGTGCTATCACCATTTCTGTAGGCAAGTATCCAATTTGTATTGAATTTTTCCAGGCAGGCGGCGGCGCTAATATGTCAGCTACTTACAAGATACCAAACGGTTCAAGCCAGGTAACAATTCCAAACTCTGCATTGTACCAGTTATCATTTACAATAATTCCATCTGCAACAACATTTGCATTGCCAGCAACACCGTTGGCGCCGGCAAACTTTAAAGCAACGGCAACCGTTATATCGCAAATTGCTTTAAGCTGGAATACTACTGCAAATGCAACAGGCTACCAGTTATTAAGATCAATAGGCGATAGTTCTAATTACAGGCTCTTAACAACACTTGCTTCAAACAGTACATCCTATTCAGATACCGGCCTTAACGCAAATCTTACACATTATTACAAATTAAAAGCAACAGGTGCAGGCGGAACAATTAGTGCTGCTTCAGTTGCATTTGCAACAACAAAAGATAATCTGCCGGTTATTACACAACTTTCGTCTATTGCAGTTCCATTTAGTACAAGTACAACCATTGCTGTTAACGCAACAGATGCTGATGGAGATGCTTTAACCTATACTGCAAGCAATCTTCCGGCATTTGCAAGCTTTGCCAATAACGGAAACGGCGCATCTTTAATATTAAATCCTTCCGCAACAGATTTAGGGGTTTATAGTAATATAAAAATAGTTGTGAATGATGGTAATGGCGGAAAAGACAGTACGCAGTTTACATTAACAGTAAACAATAATTATGCACCAACCATTGATACGATCTTTAATTATACAATGAATGAAAATGATGTAGTAAATATTCCTTTAACTGCACATGATCAAAACAGCGGCGATGTATTAGCATTCTCTGTATCTAACGCACCAAATGCTTACACTTTAACTGATAATGGAAATGGAACGGCAACATTGCAGCTTCATCCAAATTATCTTGCAGCAGGCACTTATAATCCTGTAATAACAGTGAATGATGGAAATGGCGGCATCACAACACGAACATTTAATGTGGTGGTAAATAATGCGAGTCCAAATACAAATGTGTATGTAAGATTTCAATATGTAGATACAATAGGCGCACCATGGAACAGCATTACACAATCAGTTACAAATAATCTTAAAGACGCTTCAGGCGCTGTAACAAATATTGGCCTTGCTGTACAAGGCTCATGGTTTACAACTTATAATACAGGTACGCCAACAGGTAATAATTCCGGCGTTTATCCTGATGCAGTGCTGGAAGATTATTTATACTTTGGAATTTTTGGTGGCCCGGAAACACTCGATACAAAAATTACGGGGCTTGATACATCGAAAACATATAACCTTACCTTCTTTGCTTCAAGTGTATTTCCAGGCACGCCGGATAATGGATCAACCATTTATACGGTAGGAAATGTAAGCGATACTTTATATGTGCAGGCAAACACAAAAAATACGGTTACAATGCACAACGTAAAACCGGCATCAGACGGAACTATAACGTACACAATGTCTAAAAATATTGATGCTGCAGTTGGTTATATAAATTCTCTTGTAATTAATTACACGTATGATGATGGCACAATACCTGCAGCAGCAACATCGCTTGCCGCACAAAATATTTCGGGCAAAGGTGTACAGCTTACATGGACAGATGTTGCTTACAATGAAACCGGGTATAATGTATATCGTGCGCTTACATCTAACGGTGTTTATACCTTGGTGGGGCAAACAGGTGCGGATGGTGTAACTTATACAGATTCTTCTGTAGCAGGCAATACGCAATATTCTTATAAGATCAATGCGTATAACACGCACGGTGTTTCTGATTACAGTAATGTTGCAACCATCACCACTATAAATAATGTTCCAAAACTTACACCAATAAGTGATGTTGCATTAAAGAATAATCAAACAGCAACAGTAAATATTGTTGCTAAAGATGACAGTACAGATCATGTTACTTTAACGGTTTCAGGCTTGCCTTCTTTCGCCACATTTGTTGATAAAGGAAATGGAACAGGAACAATTACTATCAAACCAACTATCAATAACCTTGGTGCATATCCTGTAACAGTTACTGCAACAGATAATGCTGGTGCAAGCGCTTCAACAGCATTTAATATACTGGTGTCAGATCCAAATATTTCTTCAACCTATTTAAGTTTTTCTGATGGATCCCATGCAGTTCCTAAACCTTGGAATATGCTTGCAGGTTATCCCTTCCCTGGTACATCATTTACCAATATTAATGATGACAGCAACACGCCAACAGGCATGACGGTTAAATTTAAAAATGGTTTCTCCGGTGTGGTTCAATCTGGTATGCAGCCAACTGAAGGTGCGGGCATTTATCCAAATGTGGTAATGCGTACAGCAGAATTTGAACAAGGCAATAATAAAGATACCATTCAAATAAGTGGCTTAAGCAGTTCTAAGAAATACAACTTTGTATTCTTTAATAGTCATGATGATGGTTTGGTTGGCAAAACCAATTTCGTTATTAGCTCAACAACAGTTACTTTAAATGCAACAGACAATATCAGCAAAACAGTTCAGATAAACGGAGTTGTTCCAACTAACGGTGTTGTAAATATTGTTGTATCAAAAGTTACAGGTGCAGATTATGCATTCATCAGCTCATTAATTATTCAGAGCTATGCAAGCAACTATACCAGTCTTTCACCAACCAACCTGCGTACAACAACCGTTACACGCAACTCAATTGGTTTGCAATGGGAAGACAGGTCTTACAGCGAAACAGGTTATCAGGTTTGGCGCGCTGCCGATAGTGTAAGCAGCTATACTTTGTTAACAACAGTTGCTGCAGGCACAACATCATATACAGATGCCAACCTTGCAACAAACAAAACATACAATTATGCGGTAAGGGCTGTGCTTGGTTCTAATTCTTATTCAAGCTATTCAAACACCATCCAGGCAAGTACATATTCTTATAGTGTTTACCTGAATTATAATGCAGGCAGCGATTATGCATTGTTGCCATGGAATAATGTTGATGCTATTCCGCAAATAGGTTATACATGGAATAATTTCTTTGATGAAAAAGGATTTACCACGAGCACCGGCATGTTGCTTACAAGTAATTGGGCAGGTATGTACAATGCGGGAATGAATCCTTTAAATAATTCAGGCGCAGTTCCGGATACGGTTATGATTGATAGTTACGGATTATTTCCTGGCCAAATAGCAACTTTCCAGGTAACAGGTTTAAACATTGGAATGAAATATGACTTTACTTTCTTCGCAAGCTCACAAGCTTACGGAGATGTAAATGTGGCTTACACAATTAATGGTGTTACCACTTTGTTGAATGCATCATTAAATGTAAACGGAACAGAAACAATTTACAATGTAACACCGGATAATTATGGCAACGTAACCATTAGTGTTGCTGCTGCAACAACCACTTCGCAATTTGGCTTACTTGGTGGATTGATAATAGGAGCGCATACACCATCTGTATCCACTGTTGTTCCAACATTGCCTGGCCAAAGTCTGAAATCTAACGGTGTTATAAGTGCAATAGCCGTTGATAATAAAACAACAAATACTGATGGTGACATTAAAGCATTTCCTAATCCTTTCCACGATTACTTTAATCTAAATATTCAATCTGAAAATAAAGGAAGAATACAGGTTGCCATATACGATATAACCGGCAAACTTGTTTACAACAACAACGTTGGAAACGTACAGGAAGGAATGAATACATTTAAAATAACGCCCGGCTCAAATTTGTCAGCAGGTATTTATACAGTTATTGTAATAAATGCCGATACTAAAACAACCAAAACTATCAGGCTGATGAAAGAATAGAAGAAGCGATCACAATTATTTCTATTCTTTTAAAACGGGCGTACAATTTTATTGTATGCCCGTTTTTTTATAAACAAAAGGGTTTTATTATAGTTAGTGCCATAATTACAATTGTATTTATAATTTTTTATTCATCTTTTCAAATAATTTTTTAAGTTATTTCTGAATTATTTTGTATTGATGCAACAATAAATATTCAGAATTTTTTTGCTTATTTCATACAGATATTTGCAACATCAGCACAGCTCCATCCATATTAACTTCACCTATCGAATATTTAAAAGGTGTTGGCCCTTTGCGTGCCGATCTTTTAAAAAAAGAACTGGGCATTTTTACTTTTGATGATCTGCTGAATCATTATCCCTTTCGTTATATAGACCGCACCAAAATAGAATTCATTGGAAATATTACACCGCAAACAGATTACATACAGGTAAAAGGCAGAATTACTGAAATTGAAATACTTGGCGAAAGAAAAGCAAAGCGCATGATTGCATGGCTGCATGATGAAACCGGCATGGTTGAATTAACATGGTTTCAGGGTATTCAATGGGTACAAAAAATTTTACAGCAGGGCAATCAATATCTTGTGTATGGAAAGGCGGGTTTTTTTAATGGAAGGCCGCAAATCATGCATCCCGAAATTGAATTATTTACACCTGAATTATCAAACGGAAAATCTTTTTTAGAACCTGTTTATTCAAC
>JBDUEO010000065.1:0-10592 GCA_040002335.1 Parafilimonas sp.
ATATATTCTGATTCGCGCATCATCATTTCGTCATGTTCCACAACAACAACTGTATTGCCTTCATCTCTTAATCTTTTTAAAACAACAATCAACCTTTCTGTATCGCGTGCATGCAGACCAATAGAAGGCTCATCAAGAATATACAATGAATTAGTAAGATTGCTGCCAAGGCTGCGTGTAAGTTGAATGCGCTGGCTTTCGCCGCCGCTTAAAGAATTGGCTAAACGATTTAATGTAAGATAACCTAATCCAACATCTAATAACGTTTGAATGCGCTGATGAATTTCAATAAGAATGCGGCTTGCAACCTGCTGTTGATAAGTGCTGAGTTGTAAATTATCAAACCAAATTTTTAATTCATTTACCTGCATTTCGCATAATTCGCCAATATGTTTTCCAGCTATTTTTACATACTGCGCTTCTTTACGTAAACGATAACCTTTACAATCGGGACATTTTGTTCTGCCTCGATAACGGCTTAATAAAACGCGATATTGAACTTTATATAAGTTCTGCTCTACTTCTTTAAAAAAATCGTTGATGCCATACGCACTTCCCTGCCCGCACCATAATATTTCATATTGCTCATCAGTTAAATCTGCAATTGCTTTATGCACAGGAAAGTTAATGGAACGGGCTGCTTTTATAAATTGCTCGCGCCACAAGCCAAGCTTCTCTCCTTTCCATGGTGCAACGGCACCATCGTACACACTCATTCTTCTGTCAGGAATTACAAGCTCCGGATCAATGCCAAGCACCTGGCTAAAACCTTCGCATGTTGGGCATGCGCCAAAAGGATTATTGAATGAAAATAAATTCGGAACCGGTTCTTCAAAAACAATTCCATCCATTTCAAATTTATTGCTGAAAGCAATTTGTTGCACTTCATTTACTTCAATAAACATTGCACCTTCACCTTCGTAAAATGCAATATTGATGGAATCGCTAATGCGATGAATATCATCTTCATCAAAATCTTTCACAATAATCCTGTCAACAAGCAGGTAAATACTTTCTTTATCAGCAAACTTTTTTGTAAGCGTTTTGTCATCGTCTTCCAACAAATCTTCAATGCTTGCAACTTCAGAAGAAATATTGCTTTTTTTAGCTTGATTTTTTTTCTTATTAGATATATTGCTGAAATAGATGCGTGAAAATCCTTTTTGTAAAAGAATATTCAACTCTTCGCGCACATCTCTTTTTGCATGTTGTTTAAACGGCACTAAAACATATACCTTACTTTTCTCAGACAATTCTTGAATAGCAACCAAAACATCAGCTACATCGTCTTTCTTCACTTCTCTTCCACTTACAGGCGAAATTGTTGTACCTGTTCTGCCATACAATAAACGCATATAGTCATAAATTTCCGTCATACTGCCAACGGTACTGCGCGGTGTGCGTGTAATAACTTTTTGTTCAATGGCAATTGCCGGGCATAACCCTTTTATAAAATCAACATCGGGCTTTACCATTCTCGCCATAAACTGGCGCACGTAAGCGCTAAGGCTTTCTGCATAGCGTCGCTGGCCTTCAGCAAATAAAGTATCCATGGTAAGCGAAGACTTACCGCTGCCAGATACTCCGGTAACTACAATAAATTTGTTACGCGGAAAAGAAACTGTAATGTTTTTTAAATTATGAACCCTTGCGCCTTTGATAAAAATAGCTTCTGATTTTTTCTTTAGCGTTGTTTTGCCTGTACTTTCCTCTACCTGTTTTACATTCATATTAATTTCCCTTTGCTGTCTGTAGTAAATATGCAAAACGCTTAATTGATAACCGAAAAAAACTTTCAGGCAATATCATTTGGGCAATTCACTTTTTTTTTACATATTGCACACAATATTTTAAACATACAAGATTATCCCAAAAAAATCGTAGCCTATAATTTAAATCTTTACCCGGCATTTCTACGTAAAATTTAATAACTATTTTATCATTAAGTGACATGCCGTTACTTTTAAAGGCACGATTATGAAATTGCATCAAACCACATTAACAGACACACAGTTGATCTTAAGTTTTCAGGAAGGCAACTGTAATGCATTAGAAACGTTGGTAATCAGATATAAGGATAAGCTTTTCAGCAGTATTCTTTTTTTGGTTAAAGACAAGTTTCTTGCCGAAGATCTTTTTCAGGAAACTTTTTTACGAATTATAGATACATTACGCAGCCGCCGCTACAATGAAGAAGGCAAATTCCTTCCCTGGGCCATGCGCATTGCACACAATCTTTGTGTTGATTATTTTCGTAAAGTAAAACGTACGCCTGCCATTTTAACACAAGATAAAAAAGATATTTTTGACGTAATACATGTTGCAGTAGATGATAATGCAGAACACCGTATTGTGCGTGAGCAAAGCTATGACCGCGTACATCAAATGCTTGACAAGTTGCCTGATGAACAAAGAGAAGTAATTGTATTAAGACATTTTGGAGACATGAGTTTTAAAGAAATAGCGGAAACTACTAATTGCAGTATAAATACTGCATTAGGCAGAATGCGCTATGGCCTAATAAATTTGCGAAAAATGATGATAGAGAAACAAATAAATTTGTAAACTATTGTTATTCTAAAGCAAGAGACATTTGGTTACGATGTTTCCCTTTTTAATTGCTTACCTGTATCTTTTGTATTGCGGAGTAACAAGTACAATAATAAAGGCTGATTTTTGTCAGCCTTTATTATTTTCACGCCTTTCACTCTTACCCTGCTCGTACGTTATTTTATATCTTTTATACATTGATAGCATAGCTAAAAAGCTTTCACATTGTAAGGCTTTGCAATAGAAAAAGATAAATTAATGTGACAGGTAATAACAACTTTTCAAACTGATATTCACCAATGCATTAGCAATACCTTTACAAATAATTATAATTTATGGCCTTACTTTTTGAGCCTTTATATATATACGCAGTATTCATCTTAAAAACCGCATTGTTGTTTCGCCTATGTGTGAATATTCCAGCGAAGACGGTTTTGCAAGCGATTGGCACCTGGTACATTTGGGAAGCCGCGCAGTTGGCGGTGCAGGACTTGTATTCACAGAAGCCACTGCCGTTTCACCTGCAGGCCGCATTACACCAGACGATCTTGGCATGTGGAAAGACGAGCATATCCCATTTCTAAAACGCATTACTACCTTCATAACAGCACAAGGTTCAGTGCCCGGCATTCAACTGGCGCATGCAGGAAGAAAAGCAAGTCACACAAGTCCATGGAAAGGCAACAGTATGCTTACAGAAAATGAAGGAGCATGGACAACGCTGGCGCCATCTGCACTTAGTTTTAAAGATAGCGACACTTTGCCTAAAGCCATGAACTTTGAAGATATTGAGCAATTAAAAAAAGATTTTAGAGATGCTGCATTAAGGGCAATACAGGCAGGCTTTAAAATAATTGAAATTCATGCTGCGCATGGTTATTTGCTGAATGAATTTCTATCACCATTAAGTAATCGCCGTACGGATATTTATGGCGGTTCTTTTAATAATCGTGTTAGGATATTGCTTGAAGTAGTAGATGCAGTACGTTCTGTTCTTACCGAAGCACTGCCTTTATTTGTGCGAATTTCTGCATCTGAATGGGTTGAAGGCGGCTGGTCAATAGAAGATTCAGTGGAACTGGCAAAGCTGTTAAAAAATAAAGCCGTGGATTTAATAGATTGCTCTTCAGGCGGCAATTCATCAGCACAAAAAATACCTGTAAAGCCTTTATACCAAGTGCCTTTTGCAGAAAAAATTAAACAAGAAGCAGGCATTTTAACCGGCGCAGTCGGAATGATTACAACAGCACAGCAAGCTGAAAAAATATTACAACGTGGGCAGGCAGACCTAATTATACTGGCAAGACAATTATTACGCGAGCCATATTTTGCTTTGCATGCTGCAAAAGAATTAGGAGCAGATATTCAATGGCCGGTTCAGTATGAAAGAGCAAAGCAGTAGTGGGTTAATACAATAAAAAAGGTTGAAGCATATTAATGTGTAACACTGAATATTTTATAATCATTATTAAAAAATGGGAAAGCTTACACGTTTACTTCGCCTTTAAAAACAAATGTTGCGGGGCCGCATAACCAAATATCTTTAAAAGATGATTTGCCTGTTTTGATAAATTTAACTGCAAGATTACCACCGGGTGTTTTTATATTTATCAGGTTAAATCCATTATTATTATTGGCAAATGCAAGTGCCGCAGCAGTAACACCGGTACCACAACTTAATGTTTCATCTTCAACACCACGTTCATACGTGCGAACAAAAATTTTTCCGTCATCTTGTTTCTCTACAAAATTTACGTTGATGCCTTTATCAGCAAATCGTTTGCTGTATCTTATTGCCTGTCCTTCAGTAAAAACATTAATAGCAGCGGCATTACTAACTGGCTTTACATAATGTGGAGATCCGGTATTTAATATAAAATCTGATGATAAGCTTTCAATAGTATCTACATCTTTCATTTTAAGATCAATCCATTTATTAGTTTCTATAATTGCTTTATGGTCTCCGTCTGTTGCTGTAAATAAATATTCTGATTTGCGTAAACCCAAATCATAGGCAAATTGAACCATGCAACGGCCACCATTTCCACACATACTGCCTGTATTGCCATCAGCATTATAGTACGTCATTCCAAAATCATAATTTGGTATGTTATTCATGAGCATTAAACCATCTGCACCAATACCAAAACGCCGGTCACACATTTGTTTTACCTGCTCATTTTTCAATGTAATTGTATTGCTTCTATTATCTATAATTATAAAATCGTTGCCCGTACCGTGATATTTATAAAAAGTCAATTTCATATTCTGCTATTAAAGATTGTTAGAACTTATTATATCCAGCGCTTTTTCAATTAATATTTTAATGGCAAGATCTGCATCCTTAGAAAATACTTTTGCAAGGCGGTTTGCTACAACCGCACTTAAGCTGATGCAGTTGTGGCCAAGCAATTTTCCTAACCCATAAACACCGGATGTTTCCATTTCAAAATTCATGATGCGATGATTACCCAACTGGAATGTTGTAAGGCTGTTTACCAATTCAGGATTCGCTAGCCCTAACCTTAATACTCGGCCTTGCGGACCGTAAAAACCAGGACATGTTATAGTAATACCATGATGAAATCCATCAACAAAATGCTTCAATAAAAATGCGGAAGCGCTTGTAATATATGGCTGCGCAAAAAGCTCATTTATCTGCGTATGCGATATAAAGCCCTTCAGAATGTTTTTTTCTTCTTCATTATTTGTGTGCACATAGAAATTCAAGAGGTTATCAATACCTAATCCATGCGTTGAAACAATACAACTGTCTTCGGCTGCATCGCGCTGCAATGAACCGCAAGTGCCAATGCGAATGATGTTTAGTGATTTCAATTGCTGCTTTATCATTCTTTCATTTAAATCAATATTTATCAGTGCATCCAATTCATTCAGCACAATGTCTATATTGTCTGTTCCAATACCTGTTGAAACAACAGAAATTCTTTTTTTAGCGAGATACCCGGTGTGCGTAACAAATTCACGATGTTCTTTTTTTATTTCAACACTATCAAAATACTTACTTACCATTGAAACACGGTAAGGATCACCCACTGTAATAATTGTTGATGCTATTTCTTCGGGCAAAAGATTTAAATGATATACCGCACCACGCGTATTTAGAATTAATTCACTTTCAGGTATTCTCATACAATTCTATTACAACCAATAAAATTAAAAATTATTTGTGAGGTATGATTTGTTTTGACGCTTGACAGCTTTGTTTTATTTTCGCAGCCCGGTAATGGTTTCGTGGCCGAGTGGCTAGGCAGAGGTCTGCAAAACCTTTTACAGCAGTTCGAATCTGCTCGAAACCTCTTAATCCCTTCGCACTGCGGAGGGATTTTGTTTTTATAATGCGTTAAAAAAAATACATGAAACATTCACAATTGTGGGGCTGCATTGCAGTTATTGCTTTAGCGGCTATTTGCTATTTACCATGGTGTTACATTTCTGAAAACAATATTTTAATTACAGGCATGAGTGCCTCAGGAACGATGTATGGAAAACCAGGTTTAATGCATTTCGTACTTGGTTTTGTACTTATATTATTTTTTATAATACCTAAATTATGGGCTAAACGTACTAATGTTTTTTTCGGTGCCGCAAATCTTGCCTGGAGTGCCCGAAATTATATTCTTCTTTCTACTTGTTACATGGGAGAATGTCCCGAAATAAAGTATGGAATTTATCTCGAAATCATACTGTGCTTTTTTATCCTCATTATGACTTTTTTACCCGATTTGAAAAAATTGGAAACAATAAAATAAATACATGTATTTTTAAAAAATGTGTATAATTTTAACTATTTTATTTAAAATTTAATTTATTATTGCAATAATAATTATATTATATTTTATAATTATTTTATGTAACGATTGACAGATTAATTTCTGTGCTGTATGGAAGAAGATTTTTTTCTTAACTAAAATTAAATGCTATGAAAAAAAAAATCACAACTTCCATTTTTTCAGTGTTTTTGTTTTACTCAGTTTTTAGCCAAACTGACTCAACAAAAACTTCTCCGTTACCTACCATAACAGGTTCTGTTGATGTTTATTATCGCTACAATTTTGCCAATGCAAAAGATCCTGCAACGGGCGAAACCATTACTAATAATTACACATCATTTACCAACTCGCAAAACTCATTTGAGCTGGGCATGGCGAGCATTCAGGCTGCGCACAGCTTTGGTAAAGCAAATGCTTTTATTGATGTGGGCTTTGGCAGAAGAGCTGAAGAATTTTCTTATGCAAATCCTGACCACACAACGCTTTCAGCAGTTAAGCAGGCTTATTTTAGTTATGCCATATCAGACAAGTTTAAATTAACCATGGGAAAGTGGGCTACGCATATTGGTTATGAATTAGTAGATGCATACCTGAACCGCAATTATAGTATGGATTACATGTTTTCTTATGGACCTTTCTCGCATACTGGCTTAAAAGCGGACATTGGCTTAGGTGGCAAAAGCGCTTTAATGATAGGTGTTGCAAATCCTTCGGATAATGTAACTACACTTTCTTCACGCAAATTTGCTTTGGCACAGTTCAGCACAGGCACTGCAGATGATAAAGTAAAAGCTTACCTGAATTACCAGGGAACCTATGGTGGCAGTTACAGCCTGTCGCAATTTGATTTGGTAGTTACTGCAACAGTAACCGATATGTTCAGTATTGGTTATAATGGAACGGTGGAATCAGTGAAACCCGACGGCGGAAGTTCTGACAGTTGGTGGGGTTCTGCCTTATATTTTAATGTTGACCCAATAAGTACTTTTGGCATTACATTAAGAGGAGAATATTTTGATAACAAAAAAGGGCTTCTAAGTATTGGCAGTATTCCAACGAGCATATTTGATGTAACACTTTCGCCCAACTTCAAAGTGGGCAATCTTACAATTATTCCTGAACTAAGGCTTGATGCCGGAAAGGATAATATATTTTTTGATCATGATGGAAATTCCACCAAATCAACATTTACAGGCATTTTAGCGGCTACTTATCATTTTTAATTGTTCACCATTTCTTATAACCAATAATATTAACTGATATGCGACTATTTAAAATTAACAAAGGATATCTAAATCCAACATTTCAAAACGCGGCAAAAAAACAATTTCTAAAACTTTGTATTGCACTTATTGTAATTGCTTGTATTGCTATTGCTTCACCACTGCTGGCACAAGACCCAACAGGTGCAAATACAGGTACCATTAATGATATAACTGCAGCAACAGCAGGTAAGCCAACCGTTCAGGAAATTGGCACCCAAACAGGGCATAATAAAATTGCCATAAATATGATGTGGACGCTTATTACAGGCTTTCTTGTAATGTTTATGCAGGCAGGTTTTGCAATGGTGGAAACTGGCTTCACCCAAAAGAAAAATGTAGCACATACAATGGCTATGAACTTTATGGTGTACGGCATAGGAATGCTTGGCTTTTGGATTTGTGGTTTCGCATTTATGTTTGGCGGAGCATTAAATCTTGCACCGGGCGGAGCGCCAGGTGTGGTGAGCAGCGAGTTTATTGTTCATTTATTTGGGCATGATTTCGGGCTTTGGGGAAAAGCAGGATATTTCTTAAACAGTAATGTTTATGATGTTGGTGTGTTTAGTCTATTCTTGTTCCAGATGGTATTTATGGATACTACTGCCACAATACCCACAGGTGGAATGGCAGAAAGATGGAAGTTTAAATCGTTTATTGTTTTCGGTTTCTTTATATCAATGTTTGTTTACCCAATTTTTGGCAATTGGGTTTGGGGTGGCGGGTGGCTTTCTCAATTAGGGGTAAATTTTGGTTTGGGCCATGGCCATGTTGATTTTGCCGGTTCTTCAGTTGTACATGAAGTTGGAGGTGTTGCAGCATTAGCAGGTGCAATGGTGATTGGCCCACGCATAGGAAAATATGGTGCAGATGGTTCAGTTAAAACAATTCCCGGCCACAACATTCCTATGGCAATTATAGGAACATTTATTCTTGCATTTGGGTGGTTTGGTTTTAATCCTGGCTCTACGTTGGCAGGAACAGATTTAAGAATTTCTGTAATAGCAGTTAATACAATGCTGGCAAGTGCAAGCGGTGCTTTATGTGCAGCAATGTATATGAAAATAAAAACTAAAAAATGGGATCCTGCAATGATGGCAAATGGTTTGCTTGCGGGCCTTGTTGCCATTACTGCTCCATGTGCTTTTATCAATTCCCTTTCCGCAGTAATTATTGGTGCAATTGCCGGAATACTTGTAATTGTTGTTGCCTTATTCGTTGAAAATAAATTAAAAATTGATGATCCTGTAGGTGCATTTGCAGTGCATGGCGCTAACGGTATATGGGGCGTAATTTCTTTAGGATTATTTGCAGATGGAACTTATGGAGACGGATGGAATGGCGTACCCGGAACTGTAAAGGGATTGTTTTATGGCGACGGCAAACAATTTATTGCAGAACTAATAGGTGCTGCAACTTGTTTTGTTTTTGTATTTGCCATAATGTACATCTTTTTTAAAATTTGTGCCAAAACTCCAATCGGTCTTAGATCAAGTGCAGCAGATGAAATTGCTGGCCTTGATATGCCAGAAATGGGTGTGCTTGGTTATGTAGATTAATATATAGTAAACAGGTTGGTAAATATTTATCAGCCTGTTTTTTCTACCTGTTAAAACCAATCCGATAATGAAAATTCTTATAAAAAAAGCATTTAATCCTTTAAAGATTTTTATTTCAGACAGTAGGTTTATCGGTGTGCTTTTGGTTTCCTGTACTCTCTTATCATTAATCATATCTAATTCTTCACACGGAAATTTCTTTCGAGCCATATTTAATACTGATCCTGATTATGGTCTTCCATTTCGTTTGCCAGATACTGGTTTAAAATGGATCAACGATTTTCTAATGGCGTTTTTCTTTTTGTTTGCCGGAATGGAAATAAAACGTGAATTGACATTAGGTGAACTTTCCAGTTTTAAAAAGGCAATTCTGCCTTTTGGCGCTGCACTTGGCGGCATGATTGTTCCTGCACTTATTTATTTATCCTTCAATATTAATTCCGATTTTTCGCATGGCTGGGGAATACCAACCGCAACCGATATAGCATTTTCAATTGGCATTGCTTCATTATTTGGAAAACGTGTACCAGGCAATCTTAAAATTCTATTAATGGCACTTGCTATTATTGATGATTTGGGTGCCATTGTTATCATTGCTTTATTTTATGGAAATGAAATTAACGGCATGTTTCTTTTAATTGCAGCCGGTATTTATGGGTTACTTTGGCTTTGTAATTTTTTTAAAATTAAACCAGGCATTATACAAATAGCTCTTTCTTTCAGCTTATGGTATGTAATATATAATGCAGGTATTGAAGGAAGTATTACAGGTGTGCTTGTTGCTTTTGCAATGCCCGTAAATTCTTTAACAAAACTTGAAGTGCCGTTACAAAAAATCGTCAATTTTTTTATTCTTCCTTTGTTTGCCATTGCAAATACGGCTATTTTAATTCCGCACAATATTGGCAGCGCGCTAAACAGCACAATAACTATTGGCGTAATTGCCGGGCTTGTTATTGGCAAGCCGGTTGGCATATTTATTTTTAGCAGAATTATGATCTCTTTAAAAATAGCAAAATTACCAACCAACACAAACCTGAAACAGTTATTAGGAATGGGTTCTTTGGCAGGCATTGGGTTTACCATGTCCATATTTACAACTTCACTTGCATTTGATACAGAACAATATAAGGATACGGCCAAAATTGCCATCATCATAAGCCTTGCATTATCCATGTTATTAAGCTGGCTTTATTTTTTATTGCTTGAAAAGAGAACTATTATTCCGGAATATAAAAAACTGCGGCCTGCTAATTATCCTGAATTATCATTCAACTAAATTTTTATAACCACATTAAATAACAGGCATATTTATATTGTGATAATTACAGAAAATCAAAACAGCATGTCAACAACAATTTTAATTATATCTTTTATACTTTTTATTTTAGGTGCATGCATTTTTTTAGCGTGGCGCGATGATAAAA
>JBDUEO010000066.1:0-10556 GCA_040002335.1 Parafilimonas sp.
AATTTTTGAATCTGCAGTTCCATAATATAACCACCATTTGTTATTATAAAATGCAAGCCCTTCAGCAAAGCAAACATTGTTTACTTCTCCCGAAAATTCATAAGGTTGTTCGGGCTTTAAAAAATAATGATCCATCCTGTTTATTATTTTACCCGGATCATTTTTATCAAATAAAGCCTGTGCAACTGTATAAGTTCCTTCACGCAAACTTGTATCGCCACCATCGGGAACATTGCGGCTGTTGTAGATCAATAAAATTCCTTTATCTGTAAGCATTGCAGGCGGCCCGCTTTCAACAATATTATTATCGAATTTATTTTTGCGCGTAGGCAATGCAATTTTTAAATTGGAGATATTATAACCGGCATAAACAGAATCAAAATTTGCATCTGCAGTTTGTTGTTCAGGCGTCCAATGAATAAGATCTGTTGAAGATGCGATCCAGATATATTTGTCACCCCAATACATCCAGTACGAGCCATTAATTTTTGCAGCAGTTATTTTATTATTTGAATAAGTTGAAACAATTGAACCCGACTTCGACCACATACTGTCATATTTTTTATCAGTAAAAACAGGTCCGTATTTTTTCCAGTTATATAGATCGGTTGAGGTGGCAAGCATCAGCCTTGCTATTTTGCCATCATAGGCAGTGTACGTCATATAATAAGTCCCGGCGCTGTCTTGTGTTAAACGCGGGTCTTCACAACCACCAGGCCATTCATATTTTTTATACGCATCATTTGAAGGATATAAAACGGGCGAAGCATTTCGTATAAAATGAATTCCATCTATACTTTTTGCTAATCCAATGCGCGAACAACCTGCACTATCTTGCGCACGGTACAACATAAACATTGTATCGTTTCTAATTGTAACCGCAGGATTATATACATTTTTTGCTTCCCAGTTTACCTGTTTGTTTTGTACAGGATTTACGAAGCTTAAATTGCCGGGCTGCATTACAGGATTTATAGAGTCTAATTTATTAAAAGGCAGCAGCCAGGTACTATCTGCAACAGTTGCAACATTATCTTTCTTTTGCGTTGAAGTGCACGCAGTAAAAATAATTAAGGCAAAAAAACCGATAACCAGTTTTTCTTTTTGTTGATAATAAGAATTCATTTGTTGAAGTTAATGCATCAAAAATAAACGCATTAATTCAACGAATGATTTAAACGCAACAACTTATACAAATGCAATAAAAAATTGCTCTGATTACAATTGTTGAATGCAATAAAATAGTTACAGTTAAACAGTAATTACACTGTTGCTGCCGCCGAACATGTTCCATTGTTCACCATCAGCTTCAGGTTCATTTATCCAAACATCATTGTTAACAAGATATTTAAATTCGTGGCGGCTATCTTTAGGCAAATTTATATCGCAGGTAAAACTTCCGTCTTTTTTCTTACTCATAATAATTGTATTCTGCCAATCACTATTCAATCCTGAAATTTCAATTGTTTCCGCATTGTCAAAATTCATTGTAAATTTTACTTTGCAATAATCTTTTGTTTTGTAATAGGTTTTTTGTACCATTTTGTTGAAAGTTTTAATTCACTCATTAATAATCGTGCAAATAAAAGGTAACCTTTTTTACATGCAGAATTTATACAGAGATGTTGACAAAAATTTAAGAAACAATTTTTATTAAATTCTTTGCAGCCGTGTGTTCTAATCAATATTGTTGCTGATTTCAATTTGATCCGGTATAAAAAATTTTAATTATTGACAAAGATTAAAAAAGCTACTAATCGATATATTATAAAAATAAAAACATACAATATATCTTTAGTTAATAAAATATCACAAACCATTAAACTGCATTATATGTTCAGGATGTTTTCTCTTTTTTTGATAATTTTTATAAGTGCGCAACCTGTTTTTGCTCAACATAAATCTATTAACAGGCAACAATTTTTTTTAAGCGACAGTGTAATAAATGTGCAGTTAACAACCGATATAAGAAAACTAAGAAACGATAAAACAAAACCTGTTTGGTTGCCTGCCCGCATTGTAATGAATTTTGCAGATACATTGGTGATTAATGAAACGATAAACGTAGAACCAAGAGGTTCCTATAGAAAAGAAAATTGTGATATCGCCTCGCTAATGCTAAACTTTAATACCAGCACCGCACCTATGTTATCTAAACTAAAAAAATTAAAATTAGTTGGTGGCTGCAGAGACAATGCTTCAAGTGAAGAATTGTTGCTTAAAGAATACCTCGTGTATAAAATTTATAATATGCTTTCGCCCATGAGTTTTCGTGTGCGGTTATTACACGTTACGTATAACGATAGCATGAAAAGAATAAAACCTTACACACAATATGCATTTCTTATAGAAGATATAAAAGATGTGGCTGCAAGAAATAATTGCACAGAAAAAAAAGATAAAGTTTTTGGTACAGAAGGTTGCAACAGGCAGCAAATAACTTTCGTAAGCATATTTGAATATATGGTTGGCAATACAGATTTTTCTGTGGGCAATTATCATAACATAAAATTGCTGGTGCCTGTTACAGATACGTTTGCAAAACCATATCCGGTTCCTTACGATTTTGATTATTCCGGGTTTGTAAACGCGCCTTATGCAACACCTGATGAAAACCTTGATATTAAAAGTGTAAGAGAGCGTTATTACAGAGGTTATGCGCGGGCTATTCAGGAGCTTGATATTATTACTGCAGTATTTAAAGAAAAGCAAGACGTAATAATGCAGTATGTAAATAATTTTAACTTGCTTAACCCAAGTGAATTAAAAGATATAACGAACTACCTGGAACAGTTTTACGATATTATAAAAAATGAGTCTTCTGTACGGTCTGCATTTATTACACATGCAGTAAATAACTGATTATACTTTTGTTGCCGTAACCAAAAATTCATTATACAAATAGTCAACAAGTTCATGCTTGTAATTATGGTTATCACATGTGCCAATCCATTTTATTTGCTGTACAGCATTGGTTACGAATAATTCATCAGCTTCATACATTTCATCAGCATCAATTTTAGTTTCTTCAAATGGTATATTTTCTTTTGCAAAACATTCCATTAAATATCTTCTCATTACGCCATTTACACAACCTTCGCTTAGCGGTGGTGTTTTTATCTTTCCATCTTTTACTAAAAAAATATTTGCAATAGTTGTTTCGGCAATCCTGTTATAATTATTTAGTATGATGGCATCATCCATTTTATTTTCCTGCGCCCACATTGCAGCCATTACATAAGGCAAATAATTATTGCTTTTAATGTGCGAGAAATCATCGCAGGTTTTTTTTGCTTTTGTATAAATACCTGCTACCAAACCATATTCATTCAGCATTATTTTTTTTGAGTCTGTACTCCATGTTTGAATAATATAATTTGGAAAATTATTTTCATAATTATACAATCCGCCATCACTACGAAAAATAGTTAAACGTATTCTTGCTGATGCATTTTGCTTATTTTTTTTGGCTATTTGTGTTACCAGGTTTGAAAAATATTTCACACTAAAATAATCCGGCCTTTCAAATTTTAATAATTGCAATGATGAAAACAAACGTTCAAAATGATAGCCGCTCAAAGCAATATTTCCATCTGTCATTTTCATCGTTTCAAAAAAGCCATCACCAAAACGAAACGACCTGTTATCAGCCGAAATAATTAATTTACCTGACAATATTAATTTGCCGTTATAACAAAAATGTTTGCCACTTTCCATCAAACAAAAATAAACAACACGCTTATTACAAGCAGCAAAACAAAATGCAATCAAAACCTTGCTGATTTTATTTTAATAATTTGCACACATGAAAATTACTGAAGTAATTAATGTGTTAGAAAATCTCGCGCCGCCTGTTTTACAGGAAGATTACGATAATGCTGGTTTGCTAACCGGCGATATTAACTGGAATTGTACAGGTATTTTGTGCACGCTTGATGTAACAGAAGAAATTGTTGCAGAAGCAATATCAAATAGCTGCAATCTTATTGTTGCGCATCACCCGGTTATTTTTAAAGGTTTAAAAAAAATTACCGGTAAAAATTATGTTGAAAAAACGATTATCAAAGCCATAAAAAATGATGTTGCTATTTATGCCATACATACAAATCTTGATAATATAATTGAAGGTGTAAACGGCAAAATTGCTGATAAACTAAACCTCATAAACAGGCAAATTTTATTACCAAAACAAAACATGCTGATGAAGCTGTACACTTTTGTTCCGCTTGAATTTGCGGAAAAAATACGCACAGCCATTTTTAATTCAGGTGCAGGATGTATTGGCAATTACAGCGAATGCAGTTTTAATGCTGAAGGAAAAGGCACATTTAAAGCAGGCGAAAACACCAATCCTTTTGTTGGCGAAAAAAATATTAGACACACAGAAAACGAAATAAAAATTGAAGCGATTTTTCCATCTTATGCAAAAAATAATATTATTGACGCGTTAATTAAAGCGCATCCGTATGAAGAAGTTGCGTATGATGTAGTAGTGCTTTCCAATAATTATCAAAAAACCGGCAGCGGTTTAACAGGCGAATTGCCAAATGAAATAAGCGAAAAAGAGTTATTATCAATTCTTAAAAAAGAATTTGGGATCACCGTAATCCGCCATACAGCATTATTACAAAAGCCTGTTAAAAAAATTGCTGTTTGCGGCGGCGCAGGAAGTTTCTTAATTAATAAAGCACTCGCTGCAAAAGCAGATTTCTATATAACTGCCGATGTAAAATACCATGAGTTTTTCGATGCAAACGGCCAAATGGTAATTGCAGATATTGGCCATTGGGAAAGCGAACAATTTACCATTGAATTATTACATGAAGTTTTACACGCTAAATTCCCTAACTTTGCCGTCCTCAAAACAAAAATAAGAACCAATTCAGTGCACTATTTTGTTTAACACTGAAACTTTGAAACATTTGAACTTTTATATATGGCAGCAGTAAAAGAATATTCGGTTGAAGAAAAACTTTCATCGTTAGTACGCCTGCAAAAAATTGACAGCAAGCTGGATGAAGTAAAAATTCTAAAAGGTGAACTTCCAATGGAAGTTAGCGATCTGGAAGATGAAATTCAGGGTTTGCACAGCAGGCAAACAAGAATTGAGGAAGAAATAAACGGTATTACAGATTTTATTGCGCAAAAGAAAAATATAATTACAGATGCCGATGCTTTGGTAAAAAAATATCAAAAGCAAAGTGATGCTGTAAAAAATAACCGCGAGTACGAAGCTGTGAATAAAGAAATTGAAATGCAGGAACTCGAAGGCAAACTTGCAGAAAAACATATTCGGGATGCCAATGAAGAACTGGCTGAAAAAGCAAAAGTGCTTGATCAGACAAAAAAAGTGGTTGCCACAAAAGAGACCTCTTTAAAACAAAAGAAAAGCGAATTAGAAAAAATTATAGCTGATACAGAAAAAGAAGAAAAACAATATTCAAAAATTTCTGCAGAAGCACGTGAAAATATTGATGAACGTTTGTTATATTCTTACGACCGAATCCGCAAAAGCTACCGCAATGGTTTGGCAGTTGTACCGGTTGAAAGAGATGCCTGCGGCGGTTGTTTTAATGCTATTCCACCGCAACGCCAAAGTGAAATACGCCAGCATAAAAAAATTATTGTGTGCGAAAACTGCGGCCGTATTTTGGTTGATGATGAGTTGAATGCTGCAACCAACGCGAAATAACATTAACATCTTAATCTTGTTAAAAGGGCGCTGCTTTCAGCTCCCTTTTTTATTTTCGGGCCGATGAAAGTTTTTATTTACTTTTTGCTGTTTTGCTGTTGCATTTGTTTGCCTGCCCGCGCAGAAAAAGTGTACAATTTTGATGCAACCTGCCAGCAGGCTTACAACGAAATAACAAGTTTGCGCCTTGCAAGCGGGCAGCGGCTTACTGCACTGGCAAGGCAACAAAATCCTGATAATTTAATTCCTGATTTACTGGATAGTTACGCCGATTTTTTTATCCTTTTTTTTAATGAAGATCCTGCCGAATTAAAAATTCGCAAACCCCATTTTGATGATTATTTATCTAAGCTTAGCGATGGGCCTGATTCATCTCCGTTTTATAATTATTGCCGCAGTGTTGTATTGATACAGGAAGCTTGCGTTGAAATAAAGTTTGGCCAGCGCTGGTCTGCCGGCTGGGATTTTCGCAAAGCTTTTTCTTTAATTAAAGACAACAAAAAAAAGTTCCCTTCATTTGTGCCAAACAATATGCTTTATGGCCCAATGCAAGTGGTGGCAGGCACTATTCCCGATAGTTACAAATGGCTCGCCGGTTTGTTTGGCATTAAAGGTTCTATCAGCAACGGAATGGCATTAATGCAAAACGTTTTAAACAGTAATGATGTGTATGCAAAATTGTTTTCTAATGAAGCCATCTTCTATTATTGCTACATTACTTTCTATATAGAAAATAAACCTGAGCAGGTGTTTCAATTGATCAACTCAAAAAAACTTGACCTTGTAAATAATCACTTAATGGCTTACATGGCAGCCAATCTTGCCATTAATAATAAGATGGATGAATACGCACGCAGCATCATTCAAAACAGAAATACTTCTGCAGCGTATTTACAAACGCCAATATGGAGTTTTGAATTGGCTTACATACAACTTCGCCATCTTGAGCTTGCTGATGCCACCAAAAATTTTGAATATTTTTTGTCGCATTTTAAAGGAAGGTTTTATGTAAAAGATGCCTGTGAAAAACTAAGCTGGTGTTATTACCTGCAGGGCAATTTAACGGCTGCAAATAACGCCCGGCAAATGGTTTTAAAAAGAGGCGACACAGAAACTGATGCAGATAAACAGGCATTAACCGATGCCAAAAAAAATGTATGGCCAAATTCCGTTTTATTAAAAGCGCGTGTATTAAGTGATGGAGGTTATAACGAACAGGCAATTGCAATGCTTGAAGGTAAAACGGCAAATGATTTTCCTGAAGCTGCAGACAGACTTGAATTTACGTACCGCATCGGCAGAATTTATGATGACCTGAATAAAGACGATGCAGCCATTAAAAATTACCTGGCAGCTATTTCACTTGGTCAAAACAGCACAGCATATTATGCCTCACGCGCCGCTTTGCAAATAGGAATGATTTATGAAAAGCAAGGCAAAAAAGATCTCGCGATTCAATATTATAAACAATGCCTTGCCATGCAGGATCATGATTATAAAGATTCAATGGATCAAAAAGCAAAATCCGGCATTGCACGTTGCAGCGGCGGATAAAGTTTGTGTAACCGGCTGCATTAATGCTGTTGCGCTTCGTTGGCCACTTCCTTCAACTGCATTAATGCTATTCATCTTTTTTGCATAATTTCAAACCTTGATACTTGTTATATGAAAAAGATATACTTCGCTTGTTTTTTACTGCTGGCAGCACAATTTCTTTCAGCACAAAACATTCCATCTCCTGAACAATTTTTAGGTTATACTTTGGGCGATCATTTTACGCCAACATATAAAATTGATGCCTATTTTAATGCTGTTGCACAAGCTGCACCATCAATGGTTAAAGTGCAGCAATATGGTAAAACAAATGAAGGCCGCGATATGATGGTGGCGTTTATTTCATCACCGCAAAATTTAGAAAATTTAGAAAATATACGGCAAAATAACCTGCGCCTTGCAAGCATGCAAAAAGATAATATTACGGCTGATGTAAACGCACCGGCAATTGTATGGTTAAGTTATAATGTACATGGCAACGAGCCATCAGGCAGTGAAGCTGCAATGAAAGTTTTGTATGCATTGGTTGACCCGGATAATGCTGACACAAAACAATGGCTGCAACATGTTGTTGTGATAATTGATCCCTGTCAAAATCCAGATGGACGTGACCGTTATGTAAACTGGTTTAACAATGCAGTTGGCGATCATTTTAATGCAGACCCGCAAAGCCGCGAACATGATGAGCCGTGGCCTTATGGCAGAACCAATCATTATAATTTTGATTTGAATAGGGATTGGGCCTGGCAAACACAAAAAGAAAATCAGCAGAAAGTTAAATTGTATAATGCATGGTTGCCACAGGTGCATGTTGATTTGCACGAACAGGAATATGATGCGCCTTATTATTTTGCACCGGCAGCGCAACCCTTTCACGAAGTGATAACGCAATGGCAAAGAGATTTTCAGGTACAGGTTGGCAAGAATAATGCAAAATATTTTGATGCGAATGGGTGGCTGTATTATACCAAACAAATATACGATATGTTTTACCCTTCTTATGGTGACACTTATCCAACATACAGTGGCGCTATTGGTATGACGTACGAGCAAGGTGGTATTGGCGCTGGCCTCGGCATTAAAACCAGCAGCGGCGATACGCTTACACTTGCACAAAGAATTTTACATCATTATACATCCAGTATTTCAACAATAGAAGTTTCAGCAATAAATGCGCAGCAACTGGTTACTGAATTCAAAAAATATTTTGATAATAATATAAACGGCGTTGGTTTGGAAAATGTAACTTATGTGCTTACCTCATCAGACCAAAATAAAATAGAAGCTGTAAAAAAATTAATGGATAATAACGGAATAAATTATGGCATAACTAATAATGAAAATTTTACCGGGTACAATTATTTTGATAATAAAACAGAAGGTTTTAAAAATGAAGGTTATCAAATTGCTGTAAACACTTTGCAGCCAAAAGGCAGAATGGTAAAAGTGTTGTTTGAGCAGCAAAGCAAGCTGGTTGATTCTGCAACGTATGATATTACTGCATGGAGCATTCCTTATTCTTACGGCTTAAATGCGTGGGCTGTAAAAGATAAATTACCTGTTGCGCCATACCCATCATTAAATAATATTATAGCAGTTCAAAGCAATTACGGTGTGTTGATTCCATACACTTCTATTAATGCATCTAAAATACTTTCAAATCTTTTAGCGCAACACGTTCGTGTGCGTTTTGCTGCAGATCCTTTTACTTACAATGGAAAGATTTTTGGCAGAGGCACGCTCATTGTTTTAAAAGGAAATAATTTAGCCAGCTGGTTAACGCTTGCAAATACATATTGCAGCATGTATAATGTGCAGCCTTATGCGGTAGAAACAGGTTTTATGGATGCCGGCGCAGATTTTGGATCTTCGGATGTGCATTTAATTAAAGCACCGAGAGTTGCTTTGCTTACCGGCAATAATGTTTCGCAAATAGCTGCCGGGGAAGTTTGGAACTTTTTTGATAATGAATTGAATTATCCAATATCGCAATTAATGGCAGAAGATATTGATGATATTAATCTTGAAGATTATGATATTATTATTATGCCTGATGGAAACTATAGTATTTTAAATGATAAAGATATTGCCTCAAACCTTGAAAATTTTGTAAAGCTTGGTGGTAAAATAATTGCAACAGAAGGTGGGGCGGTGAAGCTTGCTTCGTTTGACTGGAGCGGCCTAAAATTGATCAAGGATACAACGCAATCATCAGATAGTATTATTCAAAAAAAATATGGTAATGCTGAGCGTGATGACCTTACTTCATTTATACCCGGCGCTATATTTAAAATACAGTTGGATAATACGCATCCGATTGCTTACGGCTATCCAAATTTTTATTTTACTTTAAAACAAGATGCACACGTATATGCAACTATTAAGGATGGGTGGAATGTGGGCATTTTACCCGCAAACGCATATACAGCAGGCTTTGTAGGCAGCAAGTTAAAACCACAATTAAAGCAGGGCGTTTTAATTGGCGAGAAACATTACGGAAACGGAGACATTATTATTTTTAATGATGATGTATTGTTTCGTTTGTTTTGGCAAAACGGGAAAATGCTTTTTGCAAATGCTGTTTTTCTTGCAGGAAATTAATTTTGTTCATAGGATATTGTCCATAGTTCATAGAAATAATATGCAATGACCTATGAACCATTAACTATTACCTACCTGCTATTCGCATCATTCATTCTTATTCTTCTGCCTTTATAATTTTTGCCATCAAGCGAATGAATCATTTGTTTTGCAGCTTTACTATCAACTTCAACCCAGCTATTCATTTCCTTCATATCAATTTTGCCAAGCACCTCTTTGCGCAGGTCGCTCATATCAAGAATAAATTGTAAAAAACTCGCTTTGTAAAACCCGTCTTTACTGCCAAGGTTTACAAACAACCTTGTGTAATTTCCGCTTTCATTATATTCCTGTTTGCGGCCTCTTCCTTTTTCTCTTGTATCAAACTCTCTGTCGTTGCCTCTTATCGGTTTTCTTTCTCGGGTACTACTTTCTCTTTCCCGCACGTTAAGGTCTCCGGCGTTTTCATAATATTTCAGAAAGCGGTCAAATTCTAACGCAGCAACTCTTTTTAAAACTTCTTCTTTAGTAATATCTGCAAATTTTTCTGTCAGCATTGGCATGTAACTTTCATAATCGCCATGGCTTATATCGGCCTGCAACAATTTATCCATAAAAAAGAAAAACTGCTTGCGGCAAACATCTTTACCGGAAGGCACTTCCAAACGATGAAATGGCTGCTGCACCATTTTTTCAATTTGCTTAAGCCTGTACATTTCACGCATGTGCA
>JBDUEO010000067.1:0-10535 GCA_040002335.1 Parafilimonas sp.
TTGAATAAGCAACTGCACCATTCACATTTGTTGTTTGCAAACGATAATAATTATTTCCGTTTAATGGTGATGGATCAGCATAAGTATAATTGGAATTATTACCTGCATTTATTCTTGCTATAGAATTAAAATGAATGCCATCATAACTGCGTTGTACAACATAGCTGCTTATGTTGTGGTTAGCATTCCAAATAAAACCATTATGATGTTTAATCCATTTTTTTATTTTAGTAATCAGTATTTGTTTTTTTGAAAGATCGTTGTTGTATTGTGCGAGGAGCGTGGCAGAACCTTCCGGTATATCACTTGTTCCCGGAGCTCCAACGGTAAGAATTTTATTGTTAGTGGGAAAACTTGCAATAGTATATTCAAGATACTGGACTCCGAAATCAGTGACAGTTAGACCGTTTATTCCAAATGTAGAATCAAAGTTTCCATTCGCTAGCAAACGGCATAATAGAAATTCTTCCTCGCCTCCTGTAAACGCCTTATAAGCACTGCCAGTCACCACAATTTTATTATCGTACTGTAAAAAAGCAGAAACGGCTTTCGACTGTAGTTGGTCAACCTTTATAACAATACTACCATTATCGCCAAAATTTGGGCTGATAGTTCCGTTGCTGTTAAATTTTGAAATAAGCATATTTTCATTAAATCCGCCAACCTTACCTGAGGCAATGAAACTGCCATCAGGCGAAAGAACCACATTATAAATTATAGAGTTTTTCGTATTATAATTATATGTGAATTTCCCTTGATTACCGAAATCTTGGTCAAGACTCCCGTTTGGAGTATATCTAGCAAAGGCTGCAATTACATCGGCACTACCGCCAACCAAAATCTCATTGTCTGATTGAAGAGCGATACTCCTTATTGACGATACCCCACTAAACGAAGTGGTTACATAACCATTAGTACCAAATGATGAATCGATTTTGCCATCATCGTCGCATCGGATAAGAAAAAAATCAGGTCCCAGACTACCACCAATTATAATCTTATTATCAGGCTGAATAACTACATCATTGATAACAGGATTTTTGCCAAAGTTCATTATTAACTCTCCATTTTTTCCAAAGGTTGAATCAATCAAACCATCGTCAAGAAATCTAACTGCAACTAAATTATTTTTATTATTGTTAAAAGGGTCTATCACCTCCCATCCAGCGGATATAATTTTGCCGTCCGTCTGTACTCCAATTGCTTTGCCCGTACTATAATAACCAAAATCATGCACAGCTCGGCCGTTAATTCCAAAGCTGCTGTCAAGCGAGCCATTAGTCTGGTATCGAATAACAGAGATACCTGAAAGTGTATCATCTGAAAGAATCAAACTACCTTCTCCGGATAACACCACTTTGTTATCTTTTTGCATAGCCGCATCCCACACAATGAGTTCATTATTATAGAAGGGTGTTATAATTTTCCCATTTATACCAAAACTACTATCCAGCGTGCCAGCTTTATTTAAAATTTGTGCATGAACATTCAAAAAAAGGGAAATAGCAAATAATGTAAAAACAATTTTCATAAGCGAACGGTTTAGAGGTTGAAAGTAAAGAAATATTTTTTCATAAACTGCCCACTAAACACTTTTCCTCTTCAAATTACCTTCGGAACACTTCCACTTGCCACTTTTCCACGCAAAATGCTTTCCGGAAGTCTTCCACCGTTCATTTTTCAAGGTGAAATGCCTTGTGGAAGTCTTCCACTACTCATTTTCAATTAGAAACAGGCTCCGGAACACTTCCACTGCCAATCTTTCCATGTAAAATGTATTGCGGAAGTGATTTTGGCAACTTAGGAAAAAGTTATTCCACCTTTAGTATTCTTCACCAAAGGCTTTTTACGCACCATCAATTTTTTAAAACCCCATACAAGCTTCCACCTTTATTAAAAATCCTTTCAATCTTTTTTTCAATTGCTGCATCTTTTTCCAAAACCGGAGCGTGATGCGGTTTAATGCGGGCATCAAAAACAACTGCATCGCAACCCCAATGTTTATCTACATAAAAACTGTTTATGCCATAAATATCTTTTGTAGGATTACAGCGCGTAAATGTTGCCCATAAAAAATTATTAAGGTTTTCTGCAACAAACGTAGCATCATCACAAATAATAATAAAAGGTGTTTGTTGTAAAGATGTTGAAGCCTTTAATTCATCATTCAATAACTGCATTTCTTTTTCTGCATTTTCATAGCGTATAAATTTTGCTGTTTGAATACAAACAATTCCGGGCAAAGCCAATCTTGCATTATCAAAATTTTGTAAAGCAGAAAATTCAGCAGGAATGTTTGTACATAATTCCCTTTTAATATCACCATAAGCAGCAAACACAACTTTGCTTCCCTGGTTTAAACCGGTTCCTGAATAATCAAGCGTATCAATAGTGGTGTTGGTATAAAAATGAATATCTCTTAAAAGATCTATGCGCTGTAAAACATAACTTAAAAAAGCAGGAATATTTTGCGGTGAAATTTTGCGCTCATCATCAGCGGTAATAAATAAAAATTTTGCAAGGCTTAATTGTCCTGTTCCTAAAATATGATTGGCGATGGTTAATATTTCTGCCGGTTGTTTTGTTTTATTATAAGGCGTATAACGTTCGCTGCCTGTTGCCAGCAATAACGGATGAACACCCGCAGCATCCACCGCATTTATTTGCTGCAAACCGGGAATCTCTTTGGTAACAGCATCGCCCGTTAATTCATGTATTAAATTTCCGAATGAAGTATCTTCCTGCGGCGGCCTGCCCACGACAGTAAAAGGCCAGATGGCATTTTTTTTTGCATACACTTTTCTTACATGCATCAACGGAAAATTATGTTGCAAACTATAATAACCAAGATGGTCTCCAAACGGGCCTTCGTGTTTATTTTCATTGGGAAAAACTTCACCTGTGATTATAAAATCTGCATCAGCGCTAATGCAAAATCCATCTTTATAAAAATACCTAAATCTTTTTCCGGCCAATAAACCCGCAAACATTAACTCGCTCACGTCTTCCGGCAATGGCATAACTGCTGCCAGGGAATGCGCCGGCGGCCCGCCAACAAACACACTGACTTTTAAGGGCAATCCTGCTTCATTTGCTTTTGTTTGATGCACACCAATACCGCGATGCAACTGGTAATGCAAACCTGCTTCATTATTTAATATATAATCATTGCCCGTGAGTTGTATGCGGTACATGCCAAGGTTAGAATGTTGCACGCCGGGTTGTGTAATATCTTCTGTATATACCTGCGGCAACGTAACAAAAGCGCCGCCATCTTTTGGCCAGTGATGTATTAATGGCAGATCAGTTATTTTAATTTCATCAAATAAATTATGGGTTGATGAAATTTTTTTTGGCAATGATGATAAAGAAGAAATACCCGTTTTAATTGAGTTGAAAGGTTGTTTTAAAATTTGTTGTGGATTGTTTCTAAGCTGAATTAATTGCTTTATAAACGCAAACCGTTTTCTAAAAACAAACTTACTGCGTTCAACCGTTCCAAAAATATTTGATGCAGCGCGATAATTGGAACCTTTTACTTTTTCGAACAATAATGCGGGGCCGTTTGCAGCATAAACTTTTAAATGTATCGCAGCCATTTCAAGATATGGATCAACTTCTTCTTTAATTCTTACAAGATGGCCATTCTTTTCAAGGTCATTCAAACAATCTTCGAGCGCATTATATACCATAATTATGCAAACCTATGAAAATACATTTCAGCTTAAAGATGTATAGCTGTTTATTGAACACGTTTAGGGCAATCTATGCGCTGCGCTTTCCTATTGTGGTTACTGCTGCCGGCGTTATAACCAGATCTTTTTGAAAAAACATAAATAAAAGAAAAAGTAGAAGTATAATAGTTGTCATTTTGTTTAGGGTTACCTCTTTGCTGCCCCGAAGGAAAAGGAAGTGACAGATCTATTTCATTTGCCCTGAAAGAAAGATCAACAGCCAACTGGCCGCGTTGTTTAAAAAGCTCGTTTTCGTCGGGATATCGTCCGCTTACATCATCAAGATAATCTGTAAATAAATATCGCGTACTAAATTCCAATCCAATTAAAACATGGTCAGAAACTTTATATTTAAATCCAATTCCAAAAGGGACTTCAGGCTGCGTAAGCGAGTATATTTTTTTATCAGGATAAATTGATAAACCCTGCCCTTCTGTACCCAACGGTTGCAAATAAACTTTCTGCGAATTATATATTGCGTAAGGGTTAAAATGAAAAACGCCTGCGCCTGCAAAAACATAAGGAGTGAAATTCCGGTTATCCTCCATTAAAAAAAGATCGTATTGCAGGCAAAGACTTGCATCAGCTATATTGGAAATAAAACTAAGGTTGCGGGTTTTATAACCTGTATTAGTTAAATCATCTCCTTTAACTTTCCCATACGTTACACCACCTTTTAATGAAAAATTCTTTACCCGGTATATAACATTTGCTGCCATTGAAAAATTAGCATTTTGAAATGTGTAAACAGCAGCTTGCAGGTCTCCGCCGTAATTCATTATACCCGGCGAAATTTGTACACTTAATTCCTGTGCCTTAACCGGGTTATAGGAAATAAAAATAATAACGCAAAAAAATAAAGCCCTTAATTTATATAGTACGAGCATGAAATAGTTTCAATGATATAACGCAGATGCGCAAAAATTATTCCTTAAAAATATTGAAGAAAAAAAACTAGTGATAAAAAGTTTTATCCCAATATTTGTCGCATATAAATTACTATTTAAAATTATTATTTTTTTGTAACACAAACGCATTAACTACTGCCGCTTTTTTATGTTGAGAATGCATTAAAAAATACTTGTTATCCCGTTTTTTCAGTATAAACTCTTTTACACAGGTTTCAAAATAAATATGAACGGATGTTTCTGTTGCAGATTTTTTTACTACTAAAGAAGTGTAATATTTAAGTCCCTGCTTAACTTAAATACTAATGTTTTGTTACTTCATTATTTCGTTCAAAATATTTCTATTATTAAATGAAATTTATATACATTTGGTTAGCACGATTGACACATCCCCAAAGTGTTTTTTGAAAACTTCCGGTATCCATTCAATTTTTTAAATAATTAAAAACTGGTTGTATGAATCAGAAAGTATCTCTAACTGATATTACCAAACATCTTGACATTACATCTGCTGAAGAACAAAAAATGCTGGATGCTTTGCATCAGCAATTATCGAGTGCTTTAATTGATAATGAAATCACTGCCTTAAAAGGCGTTTCATTTTCGCATGAAAACACTAATTTTTTTGCGAATGCGCAACAGGATGTGAAAGCCTCAAACGCAGCTGCAGAAAGCATTTCAGCACCAAAAGAAAACCCATCGCACAAAGTGTTTATCCGCGATACGCCCATACGCAATGCGCAGGTAAAAACATCTGTTCCGCAATGGGCAGTTGGCGCAGCCGTTGATAAAACCATCGGTCCGTTTATTAATAAAGACGGCAGAAGGTTGTGGTATGATTTTTACCCGATTGAAGAACTGATTGCGTTATATGTGCAAGGCAATGCAAACCCGGTTTTGCTTTTTCATACAAGTGTTTTTAGAAGATTGTTTGAAAACATTCCGTTTGTAAATCAATCCATGACATCGTACCAGTTAAACGGAAATACGATATGGATAAACGCGCAGGTTTTAAGCCATGATGCACCTTCCGGTTTTTATACCGGCTTAAAAATAAAAACTGGTGAAATAACTTTAACCGAAGCGCCGCAAAGCACAGATAATAAATTAACCGTTGGTACCAGCGTAACAATATCAGTAAAACTGCAGTTGGATGAACCAGGCGTTACAAACGCAGATGCAACAAGTGATTATGGCAAAGATGCAAGAGCGGCTTCAGTTAATTTACCACAACAATTTAATTTTTCTTTTTCAGGAAATACCGCTGCAAAAGCAGAACTTGTTGCTGATGCATCATGGAGTTTATATGGTTCGCAGGCTGGTTTTACATGGAATGCAAATGTGCCAATTTCCTTTGATGCTGTTCTGAATGAAATATTAGTTCCGCTCAATTGTTCGGAACAGGATTTTTCTATACTAAATAATTTATCAGCATTTAATATTCTTTCAGGCAAAGCCAATATTGAATGGAGCGCATGGACTTTGCCTGTCGCACAAATTGACATCAATAATCCAATTGCTGCCGAAGGCACAGGTGCGCTTACTATTCGTTGCGATGCCGGTATTTCGGCGCAATGGGCGGGCATGAAAAACGGCGTTGCCATTTTAAGCAATCCTTATATTCAATTGAATGTTGGAAAAATTTCCGTGCTTGAATTTGCAGCGCTGAATATTTTTAGCACGCAACAATTTTTATTGTGGAAAGATGCAATCAACCCGCATCGTTCATCTGTTGAATTATTTTACAACGCACCTTTTCCATTGCTCTTTTTATCTGATGTGGCAGGCAGTGAAATGATCATTGCACAAACAAATTCTGTCGCACATATTGACCGGCCTGTTACAGTTGATGCGCAGCCGCTTGACATACAAACAAAAAATAGTTTGTTGTTTATTATAGCATCAAAAACAACAAGGTTGTTGTATTTGTATGATGATAATATTTTGGCTGATAATACAGGTTATACTATTGCTTATTTTCCGCAACCCATATCATTTGCATTGCAAAATGCTGTTTTTAAAACAACAAAAACAAACGGCTTTTTATTGTTTGGTGCGTTGGCTGAAAATTTTATTAATGTTGAGCCTGCCAATCTTATTCTTTCGTTTGGTATTTATGCGTACCTGCCCATTCTTCCCGATCCGTATGCCGCAAATCTTGGTGTGCTGAAAGAGCAATTTTCATATTATTCAAGAATCGCAGGTGTTAGCGATGCTTATCAGAACCGCAATAATCAGCAAGTTTGGTTAATGCTTATTTGTTCTATAAAATGGGTTAAAGAAAACGATGATTCAGACAATGTAGATGTTTCATTTTCATTTGCTCCTTTGCCACAACAGGCGGTTGCATATTCTGCTGTTTCGTTTGATAAACGCATCAATAATTTAAATGCAACAACACAGCCTTTCATTCAAAACAATGCGTTTATACAACAGTTTCAGTCAAATGAAAATAATGGTGAAAATGCATCAAATAATAATATATCAGGCACAACATTTCAAACAGAAATGTTCCAGCAACAGGGCTTGCCGGATTATCAAAGTGAATGGGATGATAATTATAGTTTTTTTCAAAATGATATGTTTGCCTTGCTTGATGTAAGCAGCCGCGCAAACCAGATGGGCATTAGCTTTCAGCCATTATATTCAAGAGAAGGAAATATTGCAGGTGAAAGGCTTGAAATGTATAAAACGTATGAGGTTGCTGCAACTACAGACAACAATTTTCCTTTGCAGATTGAAGGCATGAATGTTGTTGCGCAAAACAGGAACGTAAAAGCATTTACATTACCACAACTTTCGTGGGAGCCGGTTATTAATTTAACGCCCCCGCAAAAAGCCGGTGATCCGCCAGCACTTTTTAATTATTATCCTGATGATGGCGGCGCAACAAGATTATTTAATAACAGCGTTCAGTTTGTGCCGGTAGCGCCGATACCCGTAACAAATGCGTTGGTGCATTCTTTTCACAACGATGAAAAAAATATATTAGGTGCATTATTCACTTTGCCATTTGGCATACGTGCTTTTGCAACACTTGATAAAACAAGTCAAAACCCTTCACCAAATATTGTAGAAAACAGGCCATCGTTTAATAATAAATTACGTGGCGGTATTCAACTGAGTTTAACCGGCGGCGCAAGTGGAAATCCTGATGTTAGCAACCAGTTTCATGGCGCCACTTTACAAATAAATAATGTATTGAATATTCTTGGCGCAAAAACCAACGCGAGTACATTGGGTTATGATGTTACAACAATCTTTAACGGCGAATTTTATTTTCAGGATGCAGATAAATCAAGTGTGCCTTTAACGCGGTTTGACTTGAGCGGTTATGGCGCAAGTATTTTTAGTAACTGGCAGGATAAAGATGCAGAATTTGCAACAACAAGTCAGGCAGAATTTGAAGTGTTTGTTGGCAGAACAGCGCATGAAGTGATACAGGTAAAAAGCGTGATTTATCCATGGGGAATTCATGTTGTAAGAACGATTAGTTTGTTCCGCACGTCAAGCGGTTATGAATACCGTTACGATAGTGGCTGGAAAGCTGAAGGAGATGGCAAATTTGATTTCCGGTTTCATGTAGTAACAAATGGTTCTACAGATCCTGATACAATTGTTACAGATATAAAAATGCCCTATCAAATTCATCCGGGCACCATTAAAGGTTTGTATAACATAAAAAATATTATTGCTGCAAACAGTGATGTGGCACCTTTTAAAACAAGCATGGATATTACCGGCTTCTATGAATACAACGCTTTTAGTAAATATACTTATCCATATAATGGCGCTGCAAGTCCTGTTGATGTTGACCTTGAACCTGTTTATTTTGATGCAGATATTGATATTGAAAATACGATACAAGGACAGGTTAACGGCCGCGTTCCTTCCAAAAAAATTCTTGGCTTTGTACAGGTTGCACCAACCGGTATTCCCCTAACGCCAACAGCATTTGCTGAATTATTAAATTATCAGAATGGTTCTATTGGCGGCGCAGTAAATTGTATTGTTGATATTGGAATGAATAGCCAGCAATTGCGCGTAAACAGGATTGATATAAACATTTCTGCTGATGCATCTAACACAAATCCTGTGTTTGTTGCGGCCGCAAGAGGCAATGCTATTTTGCCGAAAGAAGGATCGTGGAGCATGGTTACACATCTTGCAAAAACAGGTGAAGTAACACCATTACCAACAAGCATTACCGTTCCTTTAATTCGTATTGGTGAACTTGATATAAACTTAAATTATCCTGTTAATGGTTTGTTGCGCATTGCAAACCCAACGGAGTTATTGCGGTTGCCATCAACAGGTACGATCAACTATGGTTTTCTTCAATCAACCAATACACAAAAGGTTTTATTTCTAACGCCGGCTTATCAAACAATTGCTAAAACAGCAACCGGAAAACTGTTAAGTAAAACGCCACCATTGTTTGCAGATGCATATCATTTAATGAATACAAAAGGTATTTTTCCAAACATTGGTGATGCCGTAAATAATTATGGAGATGTGGTTGCGCTAAGCTCAAACTTTGTATCGAACGCTGCTACTGATGCAGGCAAACAACTGCTTGAATTAATGCAGGTAAATATAAAAGATGTTGCGGGCAATATTTTGCAGCAAGGCTTCCAGCTTTTAAAACAAAATGTAACAGCGCCTTTTGATTTAAATATTCCTGATTTTTATTTTGTAAATACGGATCCGCTAAAAATTTATGTGCAA
The DNA here is from genome assembly GCA_040002335.1 of Parafilimonas sp. GTDB lineage: Bacteria > Bacteroidota > Bacteroidia > Chitinophagales > Chitinophagaceae > Parafilimonas. Next base: position 9,371 of record JBDUEO010000067.1, read on the forward strand.
TACAATGCGGATGTAAGAAATGAAAATCCGCTTGCAACAAATGCTGATGGCAGCCCTGATTATAACGGCGCTTCAAATTTCAACAACGCAGCCGGTGCTTTAAATTTTGATGTAAATTCTTTTGCTGCTGATACTGCGGATAAATGGAAGAGCAAAATGAATAATATTTCAATGGCTGTTGATCTTGGACCATTTAAAAAACTGGTAACTATTAAAGGAAATTTTAACGCGCAAAACGGTAGTGATGCAGCTTATGCCGGTAATGATGATGCATCAGAAAATTTTCCGTCGCCGCAATTACAATTTTGCGATGCATTAAATCCTGTAATGGATATTCTGCAGGTTTTGGTTAGCCTTCAGGGCGGAAATTATGCAGCTGCATTAAAGAAAGGTTTACAGATTGCAATGAGCAATGATGCAGATAGCTGGCAATATAAATTTGATGCTTCGCAGGAAATACCATTGATCGAATTTCCAAGTGATGTGCTTGCCGGCGCATCTGCGCCGCTAAAATTGCAGGCATCATTAAAGTTTGGTGTTTACTTTAATGAAGCATTAAAAGTTACCACAAACCCCAGTCAGCTTTTGCCAACTGCCGGCGCTTTTCTTGAGTTTTACGGAAAGCTTTCTGTAATGTGTGTTTCGCTGGAAATAGCTACTGTTTATGCGGTTGGTTCGGTTGATCTAAAGCTGGCTGCAGATACCAGTGTTGGGCCTTCACTTACCATGAAGTTTGGTTTTGGAGCACAAATAGTTATCGGCTTGCCTGTTGTAGGCAATGTAAGCATTTTGTATATGATTGGTGTAAATGTGTACATGGATTCGCAAACGCAAACTGTTGGCGCATCTTTATTGTACCAGGGCCGTGCAGATCTGTTGGGTGGAATAATTGATATAACGATAACCATAGAAGCGCAGGGAAATATATCAAGAAGCAACGGTAAAACAACCTGTGAAGCGCAGGTAACATTTGCTATAGACATTAGTATATGCTTTGTGATAGATATTGACTTTAGTAAATCGTGGAGTGAACAAAGACAAATCGCTTAAATTGATCAGAACAAGACTTAGTGTTTTCGTGTCTTAGTGGCTCGTCTTTAAACCACGAGGACACAAGGTCATTAAGAAAGAAAATAAAATTTTTTTATCTAACTACAAAATTCTG
>JBDUEO010000068.1:0-10457 GCA_040002335.1 Parafilimonas sp.
GCAGGGCATTTTGAAGCAGCCAAAAAAATTATTCCTGACAAAGATATTTTTAATGTTATCGAATACATTTTTAAGGCAGGCCTTGAAGCCAAACGCGCAGCGGCGTTTGAACAAGCGCATAATTATTTTTCTTCTGCCATTGATCTTTTACATAACGATTATTGGAAACAGCACTACGATTTTGTTTTAAATCTTTATTACGAAGCCACAGAAGGAGCATTATTATCAGGCAAAACAGAAGAAGCAGAAAAGCTTTTGGCTGTATCAACAAAAAGAGCAAAAACACTTAAAGACAGTATTAAAGCGCATGAAATAAAATTAAACCACTTATCAGAAAATCATCAATTCCCTGAAACAATTGCGCATTTGTTGCAGGTATTAAAAGAAATTGGTTTCCCTGTAAAACGCAATCCCGGCAAACTAACAATACTAAAAGAATATGCTGTAGTAAAATGGCATTTGAAAAATAAAAAGATCAGCGATATTCCATCACTTCCGTTAATGAACGATGAAAAAGCTTTAATATTTTTAAGGTTAACAGTAAACTCGCTGGCAAGTATTTTTGGTGCAGCGCCGGATATACTTCCGCTTGTAATTTTTAAACAGGTACAGCTTTCTCTTAAGTATGGAAATTCAGTGTACGCGCCGTTTGCATATTGCTTTTATGGCTTCGCATTATGTGTATTTGTAGGCGATCTGGAAAAAGGTTACGCGTTTGGAAAAATGTCATTGCAACTAACTGATCAACTGCATGCAGATGTGGTGAAATGTAAAGTAATGGTAAGTTTCTACGGCTTTCTTTCTTATTGGGCAGATAGCTTAAGAAATTCTGTTTTACCTCTTCGCGAAGCGTATGAAATTGGCAGAAAAACCGGCGATTATTTGTATGCTGCTTTTGCGCTTTCTTTTAATACATCTATTCGTTTGCATTCAGGCGATAACCTTATAGAATTGCTTGATAACATGACAGAAGATTGCGTAACCATTAAAGCAATGAACCAGGATCTGGTATATAATATTTCAGAAAGCCAGCGACAGTTTGTTATCAATTTTGCGAGAGATGTAAAAGAACCATTAGTGTTGAATAACGAAGGTTTTGATGAAGCTGCATTTCTTGAAACGCTCGAAAAAACAAATGATGAAGCCAGCAAATTTGATTTCTATTTTTATAAAATGGCGCTCGCCTGCGTTTTTAATGAATATGATAAAGCTTTTGAAAATTCTGAAATGGCAGATAAATACGAAGAAGAAACAACTTCGCGGCAAATTACTTATCCGCCATTTATATTGTTTTCGGCAATTGCTTTCATCAGGCAAATGAAAAATATAAATGTAAGCGCTGCAGAAAAGAAAAAAATATATGCACGAATACAAATCAAAATAAAATTATTGAAAGACATTTCAAAACATGCGCCACAGAATTTTGAAAACAAATACACACTTGTCATGGCTTTTATTGCAGAATACGAAGGTCAAACAGACAACGCGGCCACGTTGTTTTTTAAATCAATTACACAGTCGCAAAAAAATAATTTTATTCACGAAGAAGCATTGGCAAGAGAACATTTTGCTTATTTCTATTTTGAAACAGGCAAAAACGAATTTGGTGAACTGATGCTTAAAAAAGCATTTGAATGTTATCAAAAATGGGGCGCTATTTCAAAATGCAAACAATTAAAAAATAAGTTTTCGGCAATCCTCGGCAACACATCAGTAAGAGATGTTGATATGAACATGTCTGCGTTGCAAAACATCTACGACCTTAATACCATCATCAACATCAATCATGCACTTTCTTCAGAAAACACATCTGAAGGATTACTTAAAAAGATGCTTGAAATTGTAATGCAAAATGCAAGCATAACGTATGGCGTAATCATTCTAAAATCACAAACTGAAAAGTTTATTCCGTTAGCTACTGGCTCAAACGAAAAAATAATTATTCTTGATAAAGATGCCGAAGAAAATAAAAAATTATTTCCTGCTTCGGTGGTTAATTATGCTGCGCGAATAAAGTCGGTATTTGTTTCTGATAATTTTAAAGAAGAAAAAAAGTTTGCGTTCGATACATACAATCAACTCAATCATCCTGTTTCTGTTTGCGCAATACCAATTATTAACAACGATCGCGTGTTGGGTGTTTTATACCTGGAAAATAATCTTGCTGAAGGTGTTTTCGATTCAAAGAGAATTGAATTCTTTAAAACCATTTCATCACAACTTGCCATATCGCTTGATAATTCTTTTTTGTATGCTGAAATGGAACAAAAAATAAAACAGCGCACCATTGAACTCATGAGTAAAAATGTAGAACTCACAAACGAAAAAAAGAAATCTGATGAATTACTTTTAAATATTCTTCCTGAAGAAACTGCAACTGAATTAAAAAACTTCGGCAAAACTTCAGCACGCCGTTATAACAGTGTTACTATTTTGTTTTCAGATATTAAAAGTTTTTCAGCAATTGCAGAAACGCTAACACCGGAAGACCTGGTTTCAGAACTTGATTTTATTTTTAAAAAGTTTGATGAGATTTCTTTAAAATATCATCTTGAAAAAATAAAAACAATTGGCGATGCATATATGGCCGTTGGCGGGTTGCCCGAAAACAATTTGGCTACTGTAAAAAATGTTGTACAGGCTGCAATAGAAATGCTTGCATTTATAAAAGATTTGATTGAAATAAGAATGCAGCAAGGCAAACAATTTTTTGAAATAAGATTGGGCATTCATACAGGGCCGGTAATTGCAGGGGTGGTTGGAAATATAAAATTTCAATATGACATTTGGGGCGATTCGGTAAACCTTGCTGCGCGTATGGAACAAAATTCAGAACCAGGAAAATTAAATATTTCGCAGGCAACTTATAATCTTATTAAAGACAGTTTTAATTGTACTTACCGCGGAAAAATAACCGCTAAAAACATGGGCGATATGGATATGTATTTTGTAGATGGCCCAAATATTTGATATTAATATTTGATGCGGCAAATAAATGCATCACAAATTCTTTCGCACTTTTTCATTCGTTAAAACTTTTTCTTCAAATCAATTTTTTCTTAGGTTTGAAAATATGAAACACTTCTTTTTCATTTTCATTTATTGTTGTGCTGTTTTAATCTCTTCTGCGCAAACAGCCAAACCAATTGTTGGTGTTGGCAATGAAGTAAATCCTTATCATTATACATCAACCAAAACATTAATGGTTACAAATGGTTGCGTTGTAAGTGCGAGCCCGTTGGCAAGCGAAATTGGTTTGGCTGTTTTAAAACGCGGTGGCAATGCTTTTGATGCAATGATTGCAACTCAACTTGCATTAGCAGTTGTATATCCTGCTGCCGGAAATATTGGCGGTGGAGGATTTACGGTTGCGAGAACAAAAGATGATTCATTAATGGCACTCGATTATCGTGAAGCTGCGCCTTTAAAAGCAAACCGTAATATGTATATTGATTCAGCAGGAAATGCAAGAACAGATTGGTCGCAGTACGGGCATTTGTCTGTTGGTGTTCCCGGCACAGTTGCCGGTTTATTTGCTGAATATAAATATGCAAAATTGCCTTTTAAAGATCTGATTCAGCCGGCAATTGATTTGGCAGAAAAAGGATACATAATATCTAAAAGTGAAGCAGAAAGTTTTAATGAAAACAAGGCAGATTTTATAAAATACAACACAAAGCCAAACGTGTTTGTAAGTAAAACAGAATGGAAAGAAGGCGATACATTATTTCAGCCGGAACTGGCACAAACATTAAAGCGTATTCGTGATAATGGAATGAAAGGTTTTTATGAAGGGGAAACAGCTAAATTGATTGTTGAAGAAATGCAGCGCAGCAATGGAATAATCAGTTATGCTGATTTAAAAAATTATGTATGCAAAACGCGCAAGCCAACTGAATTTGATTATCGCGGTTATCATGTGGTAAGTATGCCGCCATCAAGCAGCGGTGGAATTATTTTGGGTGAAATGTTGAAAATGATTGAACCATATCCAATGCATGATTATGGATTTCAAACTGAAAAAAGCGTGCAATTAATGATTGAATCAGAACGCAGAGCTTATGCAGATCGCGCAGAGCATTTGGGTGATCCTGATTTTTGGAATGTGCCGGAGAATATTTTGTTGAGCGATGCTTATACAAAAAAAAGAATGAGCGATTATGATTCAACAAAAGCAAGTAAAAGCGAAAATATTAAAGCAGGCAATGTGCATGAAAGTAACCAAACAACGCACATAAGTATTATTGATAAAGACGGAAATATGGTTGCTGTAACAACCACTTTAAACAATGGTTATGGAAGCAAAACAATTGCAGGCGGTGCAGGTTTTTTTCTGAATGATGAAATGGATGATTTCAGTATTAAGCCAGGTGTTCCAAATATGTATGGCGCAATTGGCGGCGATGCAAATGCAATCGCTCCGGGCAAACGAATGTTAAGTTCTATGACGCCAACTTTAGTTTTAAAAAACAATAAACCTTTTATGGTTGTTGGCACGCCGGGCGGTACTACAATTACTACTTCTGTATTTCAATCTATTGTTAATGTAGTTGATTTTGGAATGAATGCTGAAGATGCTGTTGATAAACCAAAGTTCCATCATCAATGGTTGCCGGATACTGTGATGATTGAAAAAGGATTTAATGCATCAACTGCTGATGCATTAAAAAATATGGGTTATAAATTAATAGAACTTAATGGTATTGGCAGAACAGAATTAATAAAAATTTTACCGGATGGTAAACGCGAGGCTGCTGCGGATATTCGGGGTGATGACAGTGTGAGCGGTTATTGAATGTATAATAGGCATCTTATTGAACCACGAAGACACGAAGACACGAAGGCGCAAAGCTTTGTGTTAACTTAGTGTCTTTGTGACTTTGTGGTTTATTGCTGAATAGAATTACTACAGTACAAGTGAGTGACACAACCGTGATTAATTGCAATACAAAAGCTGGTCACCAAAAAAATATTTTATGAAAGTTGAAGAAGCATTTTTACAATCAGTGATTAAAAAATTTAAAGCTCAAAAAACGTTGGGTGAAAAAACTTTTACGCAATTAATTGATAAAGATTTTACGTTTAGACCATCTGAAGAAAGTAATTCAATTGCTATAATTGTGCAACACATGCACGGAAATATGTTAAGCCGCTGGACAAATTTTTTAATTGAAGATGGCGAAAAACAATGGCGTGAAAGAGATAAAGAATTTGAAGATATACTTTCTGCTAAAGAAGATATTTTAAATGCATGGAATAAAGGCTGGGCTTGTGTTTTAGATACATTGGAAAGCCTGAAGACAGAAGATATAATGAAAACAATTACAATTAGAAGCGGACCGCTTTTAGTGATTGACGCGATTGTAAGACAGATCGATCATTACGGTAATCATGTTGGGCAGATTGTTTACATTGGAAAAATTATTAAAGATGCTGACTGGCAAACATTAAGCATTGCAAAAAATAAAAGCAGCGATTTTAATAAATCAAAAAATCATTCCTGAGTTTTTAATTTTCACTTTTAAATTGAGATCATGTTTCCGGAAGCAGTAATATTTGATTTGGATGGAACGTTGATTGATAATAATGCTTATCACATTGAAGCATGGAAAGCTTTTTATAATAAAATTGGTAAGCCTTTTTCATTAGAAGATTATACAAAAAATATTAACGGCAGAATTAACCGCGATATTTTTAATTACGTTTTCAATACAACATTAAACCCTGAAAAAATTGAAGAATATTCCGATGAAAAGGAAGCAATGTACCGTGACTTATACCAGGCACACATAAAGCCAATCAATGGATTAATAAATTTTTTGGAAGAACTTGAAAAGGCAAAAATTCCAAAAGCAATTGCAACTTCTGGCCTGGTTCCAAATATCAATTTTATGTTTGAACACGTGCCGATAAAAAATCACTTTTTTAGCGTTATAGATTCGACGCAGGTTATATATGGAAAACCGCATCCGGAAATATTTTTGAAGGCATCAATTTCAGTTAATGCAGTGCCAAGTAAATGCGTTGCATTCGAAGATTCTATTGCCGGAATTAAATCTGCAAAAGCTGCAGGTATGAAAGTGGTTGGCTTAACTACAACACATACGGCAGAAGATATAAGCGATGCTGATCTTATCATTAAAGATTATACTGAAATTTCTTTAACAAAACTTCGTGAACTTGCGGGTTTAGTTAACCGTTAATAGAAAAAACCATCATGAAAATTATCACAATTCTATCACAGCTTTTTTTAATTGCAATTTCATTTAGTTGCGCTGATTCATCTGCAAAAAATTCTACTCCAACTATTTCAGATAAAGGCTTTGCTGTTGTTGAATTATTTACTTCGGAAGGATGTTCAAGCTGCCCGCCTGCAGACGCCGCTGTTGCAAATTTGTTGAAAGAACATGCCAGCAATGTTTATGTTTTGGGTTATCATGTAGATTACTGGAATAACCTTGGATGGAAAGATATTTTCAGCAACGCGGCTTACACGCAACTGCAAAGAAATTATGGAAGAGTTTTTCAATTGTCATCTGTTTATACACCACAAATTGTTGTAAACGGAACAGATCAATTTGTTGGCTCTGATGTAAACAAATTAAATGCTGCCGTAAATAAAGATTTGGTTCAATCACCAACTGTAAAGCTTGGTATTGAAGCAACATCAACCAATAACAAAACAGTAACGGTGAATTATACCACAGATGCTGCCGATGCAAAATTGAAAGTTGCATTAATTCAGTTGAGCGCAGAAGATAAAATTAAGCGTGGAGAAAACAGCGGCGCAACATTGCATCATGTAAATATTGTAAGAGATTTGCAAACTGTTGTGGCATCAGCCAGTGGAAAAATTACGCTGAATATTCCTGCCGGATTAGATGTAAAAGATTGCAGAGTTATTGCATTTACTCAAAATATTAATGACAGTAAAATAACTGCTGCAACTGAAATAAATATAAATTGATCTATGAAAGTTTTTTCAAACGTTTTTTATAAACAAATGGATTTCGTTTTGTGTGTATGATTCCATAAATGAGAACTCCTTGTTTATGCGTTTTATAGAAAATGATATATGGAAATTTTTTCAATCTTATCTTTCTAACTTCATCATATAAAAATGAATATGCACCAGGATTTTTTGAAAGTTTACTGACTGCTTCATCAAGATATTCAATAAATCTATCGCCTAAGCCAATTGATTTTAAATCATACCATTTTGTTATTTCAAGTATATCCTGTTTTGCTTCATCACATAATATTATTGAGTATTCCATCTTTCGTTAAGCAATTTTTTTATTTCTTGCCAGGAATATTGAGATTGATTTGAGTTTTCAACTGATTTAATACGTTCTTTTATAAATGCAATATGATCTGCACTTAATTCATCATTGTTTTCAAAATCATCAAGATTATCTTGTATGGCTTCCATAATTGCTACCTGCTTATCTTCGGGCAGCTTCAGTATTTCTTCTATTGTAAGCATAAAACGTTTTTCTAAAATTAAATACAAACTAAGTGCAAACAAAGTTATCGATTGCAAGTTGCTATTTTTTGTAGGCACAATTTAAAAAATAAACTTTATTACCTTTATAAAACATTGTATGTCTTTTAATAAAACAGAAATATTTTCTTTACCACCTGAAGAAAAAATTGCATTGGCAGAAGAACTTTGGAGCAGTGTTGAAGAAGAAATACTGCCGGTTACAGAAGATGAAATTTTATTTGCTAAAGAACGTCTTCAAATGCATGAAACAAATGCTGATGAAGAAATAAGCCTGGAAATTTTAAAGAAATACTTCAGCGAGAAATATGGGTTTTAATTTAATTATTAAACCTATTGTTTTCGTTGACGCTGAAGAAGCAATTATTTTTTATCGAAAAGATTCAAAGAAAACAGCAGAGCGTTTTTATATTAGCTTTCTTCAATCTTTAGAAGATATAAAACTAAATCCGCAGCATTATTATTATGTAAGCAAGCCTGTGCGAAGGCATGTATCAAAAATTTTCCTTATAAAATATTTTATATTATTGAAGGAAATAAAATAATTGTGATTGGTCTTGCTCATGCAAAAAGAAGCAACAAGTATATAAAATCAAAATTAAAATATCATTAATTGAAGCTTCACTATAAAAAAATAGAACTCCCGTTTGAATATCCTTTCACTATTTCTGGAGGAAGAACAAAAACGCATCAACCTTCATTAATTGTTGCATTGCAGTTGGGTAATTTTATTGGTTATGGTGAAGCGCCGGCTATAACTTATTATAATATTACTGTTGAGGAAATGATCGCTGATATTGAAAGTAAAAAAACAATGATCGAAAAGTTTGCTTTAACAACACCTGACCGTTACTGGCATTACCTGCATCATCTTATTCCTAATAATCCTTTTTTAGTTTGTGCGTTGGATATGGCTGCGTGGGATTTGTTTGGAAAACTGCACAATCAGCCTTTATATAAATTGTGGAATACAGAATTTAAAAATATCCCATTTACAGATTACACAATTGGTATTGACAGCATTGAAAAGATGATCGTAAAAATGCAGGCGCATCCTTCACCCATTTATAAAATAAAAGTTGGAACTAACAACGACGTTGAAACTATTACAACATTAAGGCAACATACAGATGCTGTTTTTCGTGTTGATGCAAATGCAGGCTGGACATTAAATGAAGCGCTCGAAAAAATTCCTGTTTTAAAAAGTTTAAATGTTGAATTGGTAGAACAACCACTTGCAAAAGATAATTGGAATGATATGAAAATATTGTTCCAAGAATCTGCGATTCCATTGTTTGCAGATGAAAGTTGTGTGTTTGAAAATGATGTTGAAAAATGCGCTGAATGTTTTCATGGTATTAATATTAAATTGGTAAAATGCAGCGGTATTACACCGGCGCAACGTATGATTACTGAAGCTAAAAAATTAAATTTAAATGTGATGATGGGCAGCATGAATGAATGCACCGTTGGTTCTGCGGCTATTGCTCATTTTTTGCCGCAACTTGATTATGTTGATATGGATGGGCCGTTGTTACTGAAAGAAGATATAGCAAGCGGCTTAACTTATAAAAATGGTTTTGTTTCTGTTTCTGATGCGCCAGGATTAGGTATTGTGGTCAGGCGCTTTTAAAGCGTTAAGCCAACACTAACCTGCCAAAGCTTTATTTAAATAAGCAATTAACGGATGTAAAGCTTCAAATGCTTTTACAATGATTACTATAAATTTTTTATCTGTGATTTGTTGATCTGTAATTGTAGCCGTTGCCACAAAACTTTTTAGTTTTAAATATTCAATTGCAGCATTATTTTCATCGTAACCTTTTGGCGGCCGGCTTAAACTTATTTCACCATCTTTACTTAAACCTTTTGTATAAACAGTTTTGAATTTTTTATTGTTGATGATCTTTACAAATTCATCGAAGTTATAATCTATTTCCTGGCGCACTTTTTTTAAAGCATCTGCATCAGGCTGGTACAATCCGCCGCCAACAAAACTATTACCCGGTTGAATATGCAAATAATAACCTGCAGTCATACTTTTTTTACCTGCAGCATTTATGTATGCGCCCATATTAGTTTTGTAAGGCGATTTATCTTTTGCAAAACGTATGTCGCGATTAATTCTGAACATGCATTTTTTCGCTTCAATACCAGAAAGTGTTGCATCTGTTTTAGAAAATTCACTAATTATTTTTTGAACAGATTCGGCAAAATCTGCTTTGGCAACTTCATATTTTTTTCGGTTTACATCAAACCATTCTTTGTTATTATTTTTTGTGAGTTGCTTTAAAAACTGAAGTGTTGATGTTTGTAACATAATTAGTGTTGACCTATTTAGAAAAATCTCGGATAATAAAAATAATCCAACCTGCAATTAAAACGTAATTAAGAATAATCCAAAGTTGTTTTCGTTTATTCGTTTGTCTATCGAACCTTACTTGCGCATCTTGAGGTAACTTCACAATGCCTTTAATAATTAACAAGTAATAAATAGAACTTAATAATAAAGTAAAATGTACGATAGCATCATTCATGGTTAAACGATAACTGCGTTTTGAGTATTATCAGTTGTCAAATTTCTAAAAATATCTTCTAAATTATTTCCTTCCGTTTGCAGTGAAGTAATATCTAATTGTTCTGCTACAGCAAGTTCAAGCAGTTGTTTGCGCAACTCATTTGTATCATTTGTCGAGATAGAAAAACTATGATCATTAACAGAACTAACATTTATTGAAGCAGGTAAACTGTTTAATTTTTTTGTATCAATCTTTGTCGAAAATGTAATGGCTATGCGGTTTGATTTTGCATTCAGCTTTAATTGTTCAACGCTGCTGTCTGCAACCAATTCACCTTTATTAATAATGATAACGCGATCGCAAATTGCCTGCACTTCCTGCAAAATATGTGTTGAAAAAAGTACCGTTTTATTTTTGCCCTGTTCTTTAATTAC
>JBDUEO010000069.1:0-10446 GCA_040002335.1 Parafilimonas sp.
ATTAATTGCATCGGTAAAAGGTTGGAAATTAAACCTGCAGGTTTGTTATGATTTAAGATTTCCCGTTTGGGCAAGACAATCATCTTCTTCATTTATGAATGATGAAAATAGTTTGGAATATGATGTTTTAATTTATGTTGCTAATTGGCCCGAACGTCGTTCGCTTGCATGGAAAACTTTATTGCAGGCAAGAGCAATAGAAAATCAATGTTATGTTATTGGTGTAAATCGCGTGGGTAATGATGGTAATAATATTTATCATGCCGGTGATAGTATGGTGATTGATCCGTTGGGTGAAATTATATATCATAAAAAAGATGAAGAAGATATTTTTACAATTGAATTAAATAAACAGCACCTTGAAGATGTTCGAAAAAGATTTCCATTTTGGAAAGATGCTGATAGATTCACAATTTCAAATGAATAACACAAAAGTTTATCTCGCTGAAAGAATTTTTACCGGCTATGAAATGCTTCAACAACATGCAATTGTTGTAAAAGACAATGTTATTGCTGAGATCATTCCATCAAATAAAATATATGCAAACACTGAAGTTGTTGATTATAAAAATGCATTGATAGCACCAGCATTTATTGATCTGCAATTGTATGGTGCGCATAAAAGATTATTAACTGCTTATCCTGATGCAGAAAGTGTAAAAGCTATTTATGATTATAGCAAAGCAGGCGGAGCATCGCATTGTATGCCTACTGTTAGCACCAATACTTATGAAACAATTTTTAAATGCATTGATGCAGTAAGAGATTACTGGAATGCAGGCGGGCAAGGCGTTTTAGGCTTACATGTGGAAGGTCCGTGGATAAGCAAAGAGAAACGTGGCGCACATAATGCCGACTGGATTTTTTCTCCAACCATACAACAGGCAAATGAATTATTGGAGTATGGAAAAGATGTAATTAAAATAATAACAGTTGCACCTGAAATTGTGAGTGATGAAATAATTAATCTGATTCATTCATACAATATTGTTGTTTCTGCCGGGCACAGCAACGCAACGTATGAACAAGCAACGCAATCTTTCAACAACATAAAAACAGCAACACATTTATATAATGCGATGAGTGGTTTGCAACATCGCGCTCCGGGTTTTGTTGGCGCTGTGCTCGATCACGATAAAGTTTTTTGCAGTATAGTTCCTGATGGTTATCATGTAAGTTTTCCTGCCATTCGCATTGCAAAAAAAATTATGGGTGAAAGGTTGTTTGCTATTACAGATGCAGTTACTGAAACAAACGAAGGTTATTATCAACATACATTAGATGGCAATAAATATACTGCCAACGGAATATTAAGCGGATCCGCATTAACCATGAATAAATGCGTAAAAAACTTTGTTGAACATTGCAATATAAATACTAATGAGGCTTTGCGCATGTGCAGTTTATATCCCGCAAAGGTGATAAAAAAGGAAAACGAATTGGGTGCGATCGCAAAAGGAAGAAATGCAAATATGGTTGTGCTTGATGAAGCACTTAATGTTTTAGAAACAATAACCAGCAACTAAATAGACCTAACAGGTTTTAAGAACCTGTTAGGTCTCAAAACAAAAATTTCAATTAGAATTTCATGCCCGCAGTTTTTTAATTCGTGCAGAAGATTGCATAGATAAAGTGAGATTATATAAGCGCTTATATAATCTCGCTTACTATTAAATTTTTATTTCACTTCTTTACCTTCCGTATCAATATATTTAATTACACCAAGATTAAGCTCCTTAATTCCTGCTTCAATTTTAGATCTGTCACCAACAATAACCCATGTGAGATTTTTTGGCTTATCAACTTTCATCGCTGCATTTTGTATATCAGTTAATGTTAAGTTCTGAAGCATGGTTGGATAATTGTTTAAATAATCTATTCCCCTGTTATATTCAATTGCAGTTTGCAAAGTGTTTAATACGGAGCCGTTTGTTTCCCAGGTTCCAGGCAACTGCATAACAGCATTCTTTTTGGTCTTATTAAACTCTTCTTCTGTTGCAGGTTTATCGCCAACATACTGCGTTAATTCCTTCTGCATTTCTATTATAGATTCTTTTGTTTTATCGGTTTGAACAGGCGCATAACCTGTAAAAAATCCCGGACCTTTTGTATCAATAGTGAATGAGAATGCGCCATAAGCCCAATGTTTGTCTTCACGTAAATTCATATTAATGCGTGAGGTAAATTCCCCACCTAAAATACGGTTCATCATTTGAATTTTTTCATAGTCGGGATCTTTTGCAGAAGGACTTATTTCAGCTGCAAAAATGATAGATTGTAATGCACCGGGTTTATCAATAATATATACTGAAGGTTGTGCAGCAATGGCAACATCTTTTAAATTCTTTTCAGGAACAGTTTGTTTTTTCCATGAAGAAAAGCTGCTTTCTAATTTTGTTTTTAGTTCGTCAGCTTTTATATCTCCAACTACAACCAGCACTGCATTATTTGGCGCAAACCATGTATCATGAAATTTTACCAAATCATCACGTGTAATTTGTTTAACAGATGTTTCCGTTCCGGAACCTGTAAACGGATTACTATACGCATGACCGCTGCCATACAATAAAACCGGCAGTATACGTAAACCCATTTGTACTGGCTGAGATTGTTCCTGTTTTATACCAAGCAATTGTTCTTTTTGTACACGCTCAAAATTCTTTTCAGGAAAAGATGGATTAAACAAAACATCAGTAAACAAATTCAGCGATTCATTAAGATTTGTTTTTAATGCGCTCATGTACAAATAAGAATTATCAAGGTCAGAATACGTATAAAGACTTGCACCTGCATTAGCTAAATCATCACTTAACTGTAATGCAGTTTTTGTCTTTGTTCCTTCCTGCATCATCGTCATTGCCAAGGAAGCTAAACCCGGTTTACCAAACTGGTCTGCTGCATAACCGGCATCAACCATCAAAGACATATCAACAACCGGAACCGAATTTCTTTCCACCAAAGCAACCTTTAATCCATTGCTTAATGTGAATTGTTTTACGTCTGGAAATTTTACAACTGCGGGTACGCCTAAAGATGGTTGTTGTTTTCTGTCAGCGATAGAATCACCTACGGAATAATTTCCGTAGGGCTCAATATCTAAAACATATTCACCATCACTTAACCAATCAACAGCAGCTTTTTTAATATCAGCAGGCGTTGCATTTTTAATCCATTCCTGGATCTTTTTATAATAATCAGGCACTCCTTCAAATGTTTCGCTTTGTGCAAGAATATCAGATGTGCCGCCAAAGCCGCCAATACGTTCCATACCTTTTACAAAACCAGCGAAGTAATTCGTTTTAGCACGTTCAAGTTCTTCAGTAGTTACACCTTGTGCAAGAATTTTATTTAATTCTTCATTAATAACAGTATCTATTTTGCCAACTGAGTATTCAGGTTTTACATCGCAGAAAATATCAAACTGGCTTGCAATTTCCTTGTCATCAACATAAGAATAAACATTGTTCGACAATTGATCATCGTACACAAGTCTTTTATATAAGCGCGAAGTTTTTCCGTTGGTAAGAATATCACTTAATAAATTAAGATACGCATCATCGGCAGTTCCCCATTGTGGTGTATTCCATGTTTTTTGCAAACGTGCCTGCGGCACACGATCCTGCGCTGTTTGATAATGTATGCCGTGCATCTTCGCAACCCATGCACTTTGATGCGCAATAGGCGGGCAAGCAGGTATTGCGCCAAAATATTTTTGTACTTGCTGATAAACCGTATCTGTATTTACATCACCTGCAATTACTACGGTTACATTGTTTGGTCCATAATAAGAGCGAAACCATTCTTTTACATCATCAAGCGATGCAGAATCCAAATCTTTTTTTTCACCGATCACTGTCCATGAATATGGATGACCTGCGGGGAAAGTGCTATGTGCCGTAAGCTCATCAGCGATTGAATAAGGCTGATTTTCATCCTGCCGTTTTTCATTTTCCACAACACCTCTTTGCTCTTCCAGTCTTGATGAATCAACTGAACCTAACAGGTAACCCATCCTGTCGCTTTCAGCCCATAATATTTTACCTAAGCCAGATGTTGGAACATCTTCAAAATAATTTGTGCGATCATTATTTGTTGTTCCGTTTGCATCTGTGCCGCCAATAGATTCAATCAGCACATCAAATTTATCTTTGTTGTTTTCGCTGCCTGTAAACATAAGATGTTCAAACAAATGCGCGAACCCATTTTTACCCTGCGGTTCATTTTTTGAACCGACGTGATACCAAACATTAAAAGCCACGATTGGCGCTTTATGATCTTCATGCACAACAAGTGTAAGACCATTATTTAAAACAAATTTTTTGTACGCAATATCTATATCGGGATATTGTTTTTTTGTTGTTTGTGAGAATGCCATTGAGAAAAAAAATAATAAGCTGAAAGTTGGGAGCAATTTTTTCATAACATAAGATTAGGTAGTGGAATAAATGAATTGACCAGTAAGATATGTTATTTTGATATTACAATATCGTTACTATAAAAATATAGTTTCAATAAAAGAATGCAGAAAACTTACTTTAATGCTAAAGTTTATAAAGAAATAAAATTAAAAAAAATCGGGGATTCGTAATTATATAAGCGCTTATACAATTTCCCAAACTTCTCTCCCACGTAAAAGTTTATCCAAATCTCCTGCGCCCTTTGCAGCAATGGTTTCTTCAACCTGCATTTTTAAAACGTCTTCATAACAGGCACGTTCCGTTTCGTAAAAAACACCAAAAGGTCTTGGTAAATGATATTCAAGTTTCGGATCATCAAACATGCGTATTAAAATCTGTGCTTTATAAAAATCAAATTCATCATGCACCCAAATATCATCCACACTTGCATTCACGCCGAGCTCAACAACAACGGGTTTAAATCCATCTAACTTAATGCCTTTGTTTTCCGTTGCGCCAAACAATAAAGGTTTGCCTTGTTCAAGAAACAAAGTTTCTTCCGGCTTGCTCGATTTTTCTGTGAACATTTCAAAAGCGCCATCATTAAAAATATTGCAGTTCTGATAAATTTCTAAGAATGATGAACCTTTATGTTTATGCGAACGTTGCAGCATTTCCTGCAGATGTTTTGGATCCCGATCCATCGTGCGTGCAATAAATGTTGCATCAGCGCCCATTGCCAAAGCAAGCGGATTAAACGGATGATCAATGCTTCCTAAAGGTGTGCTTTTTGTTACTTTATTTGGCTCTGAAGTTGGCGAATATTGTCCTTTTGTTAAACCATAAATCTGGTTATTGAACAACAAAATATTTACATCAAAATTTCTCCGCAATAAATGAATTGTATGATTACCGCCAATGCTTAAACAATCACCATCGCCGGTTACAATCCACACACTTAGTTCTGGTCGCGTTGCTTTTAAACCGCTGGCAATTGCCGTAGCGCGACCATGAATAGAATGCATACCATACACATTCATATAATATGGAAACCGACTGCTGCAGCCAATGCCGCTGATGATAACAATATTTTCTTTGGGCACACCAATCGTGGGCATTACTTTTTGCACCTGCGCTAAAATGGAATAATCGCCGCAACCCGGGCACCAGCGTACCTCTTGGTCGGTTGAAAAATCTTTTGCAGTTAAAGTTGGCGCACCATTCGCCGCTACAATACTCATATTTTTAAATTTCAACACAAAGTTATGAATGTTTACCGTTCACCGCTAAACGTTAACTGTTAAGCATTTCACGATTTATGCATCGATTGGCGATTCACAATTTAAGATTATCGTTAGCCATTCGCCATTGACTATTCATTAACTTGCGCACCTGAAAATAATTTTATGGAAAATACAGTATATGATTTTGGAATGATAGGTCTTGGTGTAATGGGCAGTAATTTTTTATTGAACATGGCTGATAAAGGTTATAAGGTTATTGGCTTTGATCTTGATGCTGCCAAAGCAAAAAAATTAGAAGAAGAAGCAACGAAAGGCACCACTGTAAAAGGTGTTGTTACTTTAGAAGAAATGGTTTCGCAATTAGATAAGCCGCGACGAATTATGATGCTCGTTCCCGCAGGCAAACCTGTTGATAGCGTAATTGCAAATTTATTGCCGTTGCTTGAACCAAATGATGTGGTGATTGATGGCGGTAATTCGCATTATACAGATACGCTTGTTCGCGTAAAAAATCTTGAAGAAAAAGGTATTCATTTTATGGGCATGGGTGTAAGCGGCGGTGAAGAAGGTGCACGCAAAGGTCCAAGCATAATGCCCGGCGGCGATATGTCTGCATGGAAACGCGTAAAGCAAATGCTGGAAGCAGTTTCAGCGAAAGTGGATGATGAACCTTGCGTTGCTTATATGGGTAAAGATGCGGCTGGTCATTATGTAAAAATGGTGCATAACGGAATTGAATATGCCATCATGCAACTAATAAGTGAATCGTATGATTTATTGAAAAGAGGTTTGGGTTTAAATAATGATGAGTTGAGTGATGTATTTAAAAAATGGAATGAAGAAGAATTGCAATCTTTTTTAGTTGAAATAACGTCAGAAATATTTTTAAGAAAAGATGACGAAACGGATAAATATCTTGTTGATGTTATTTCTGATAAAGCCGGTTCGAAAGGTACTGGTAAATGGACATCGCAGGATGCAATGGAATTGCCCATTTCCATCCCAACAATTGATACAGCAGTTGCCATGCGCACAATCTCTGGTTATAAAGAGGAACGCATTGCTGCCGATGATTTATATCAACCCAAAACAAAAGAACTAAAAGGCAAAAAAGATGCAGATATAAAAAAAATAAAAGACGCTTTATATTTTTCAATGATCATTTCTTATGCGCAGGGTTTATCTATGTTACACAAAGCATCATCAGAATTAAATATGGAAATTCCTTTGGCTGATGTGGTGAAAATATGGAGAGGCGGGTGCATTATTCGTTCTTCATTGCTCGAAACATTTTATAAAGCATTTAAAAAAGATAAAACGCTTGCAAATATTTTATTAAACAAAAACATTGCAAGGCTTGTAAAGAAGTCAGAAAAGAATGCACGTAACGTGATAAAAATGGCATTGGAAAGTAAAATTCCGGTTACAGGTTTAACGAGTGCCGTTGGTTATTTTGATGCATATTGTTCAGCACAAATGCCAACGAATTTAATACAGGCGCAGCGCGATTTTTTTGGCGCACATACTTATCAGCGTATAGATAAAGAAGGAACGTTTCATACAGAGTGGAGTGAAAAGTAGAACAGTTAAAATATCATACAAAATCAAATGATACAAAATCAAAATAATCTACAAAATAATTAATTCATAATGTCTGAGACTACTAAAAAACCACCTGCTTCTGTAATTTTTATTTTTGGTGGAAGCGGCGATCTTAACCAGCGCAAGCTTACGCCCGCTTTATATAATTTATTTATTGATGGCTGGATGCCCGATGAATTTGCAATAATCGGCATTGGCAGATCAGAATATACAGATGATAAGTTTCGCAAACATTTGCTTGAAGGTATCCAGGAATTCAGCCGCCGTAAAGATGAGCAGAATGGAAAATGGAAAGAATTTTCCGGTCGTGTTTCTTACCTGCAGATGGATGCGGAAGATACAAAAGCATATAAGAATATTACAGATCGCGTTCAGCAATATGAAAAGGAATGGAGCCTGCATCCTAACGTAATATTTTACCTTGCTGTCGCGCCGCAACTCGTTCCCGATATTGCCAAAAAATTAGCTTCTGTAAAGCTTTGCAGTGATACACATGCAACACGTATTGTTGTTGAAAAACCGTTTGGTCATGACCTGAAAAGTGCGAAAGAATTAAACGATCTGTTGTCAACAATGTTTGCAGAAGACCAGATATACCGCATAGATCATTACCTCGGCAAAGAAACTGTACAAAATATTTTGGCTTTGCGTTTTGCTAATGCTTTGTTTGAGCCAATCTGGAATCGTAATTATATTGATCATGTACAAATAACAGTTGCTGAAACTGTTGGTGTTGAAGAGCGCGGCGGTTATTACGAACAAAGTGGCGCATTAAGAGATATGGTGCAAAATCATATTCTGCAATTATTGTGTATGGTGGCGATGGAACCGCCGGTAAATTTTGAAGCGAATGAAATACGTAATAAAAAAGTTGCGGTATTAAATGCTATCAGAAAAATTACCAAAGAAGAAGTGCGCGATTATGCTGTTCGCGGACAATACAGTGATGGCTGGATGAAAGGTGAAAAAGTAAAAGGTTATCGCCAGGAAGAAAAAGTAAATCCTGATTCAAACGTAGAAACATTTGTAGCTGCAAAGTTTTATATTGATAACTGGCGCTGGCACCGCATTCCATTTTATGTACGCACCGGTAAATTCATGCATCAGAAAACATCGGTTATAAACATACAGTTCAGACCCGCACCGCATTATGCATTTCCTGCAGAAGCCGCTGAAACATGGCGCCCTAATCGCTTAACAATAAGCATTCAACCAGAAATGGATATACGTTTAAGATTCCAGGCTAAACAACCTGGACAAAATATGATATTGAATCCTGTTGATATGATCTTTAATTATAAAGATGCTTATCCTGAAGATCATGAACCTGAAGCTTACGAAACTTTATTGCTGGATGTGATGGAAGGAAACCCTGCACAGTTTATGCGCGCAGACCAGGTTGAAGCCGCATGGAAAGTTGTGATGCCAATTATTGAAGCATGGCAGCAAAGGCCGCCGATTGATTTTCCGAATTATGCGCCGGATAGCTGGGGGCCTGAAGATGCAGAAGCTTTAATTGCAAGAGATGGTCATAACTGGATTACGTTGCCACATAAAGAAGTATAAGTTTAATTCAGAAGTTAAAATTTAAAAGTAAAAACAGTGGCTTCTTTTTGAATTTTGATTTTTTAATTTTTACTTTCAAGTCAAAATAAGTAAAACAAATAATCAATGGAATTGCACGTTTGTAAAAATTACGATGAATTAAGTGAACATCTTGCCGATTGGATGGTAGAATTCATTTGTAAAACACTGGCAACAAAAGAAAGATTTTCTATTGTATTAACCGGCGGCAATTCACCCAAAAAATTATATACAATTTTAGCAAGCGATGCATACAAAAATAAAATTGACTGGAGCCGTGCAAATGTTTTTATAAGCGATGAACGTTTTGTTCCTTATAATGATGAACGCAACAACAGTCACATGATTCAAAATATTTTGCTCGATAAAGTTGCTGTTGACGAAGCGCATGTTCATTTTATGCAAACAGAAAATATGTCAGCAGAAACTTCAGCAAATGCATATCAGGAAGTGCTGCAACATTACTTTAATAAAGATGAACCTACTTTCGATTTTGTCCTTCTCGGCATGGGCGATAATGCACATGCGCTTTCATTGTTTCCAGGTCATACGGAAGTGATTGAAGAGAAAACAAAATGGTGCGGATATATATGGCTTGAAGAAGAAAATATGTATCGTATTACTTTAACGCCGCCTGTTGTAAATACATCAAAATGTATTTCTTTTTTGGTGAATGGAAGCAATAAAGCCAAAGCATTGAACGAAGTGTTGCATGCGCCATACGAGCCGTTAAAATATCCTTCACAAATAATAAAACCAACCCACGGCGAATTGCATTGGTTTGTTGATGAAGCTGCGATGAATGGCTGATCTATCAATAACTTTTCGTTTTTCGTAAACTGCTTTTCTTATTTCGTAAACCATTATTGCAGCGCGCAAATAGTTTTGCGCATTATGAAATTTTTTCTTTCTATAACTGCATTTATTCTTTTTTTATTTTATTCAAATACAATTAACGCTCAGTTTAAAACCAACGCACAAAATCTTGTGCTGACGAATGAAGACTCTTTAAATAGAGGCAATAATCAAAATAAAACCGTTATATCTGGTTATGGTGATGCTGTTTATCAAAGAGACTTTTATAAACAACAATCCACTGCATCATTAGAAAGAGTAGTGCTGTTTGTTGGCCATCGCTTCAACGAAAAAATTTCTTTGTTTACAGAACTTGAATTAGAAAATGCCGTGGTAGCAGGTGGCGGAAGTGATGAAAGCACAAGTGGCAACGGTGATATTTCGATGGAGCAGGCTTATTTAAAATTCAATTTAAACGCACATCAATATTTGGTTGCAGGATTGTTTGTGCCGCGCATAGGAATTCTGAATGAAAATCATTTGCCTGTAAATTTTAATGGTGTTGAAAGGCCAATTGTAGAAACATTAATTATTCCTGCAACGTGGCGTGAATTAGGCGTTGGCTTTTATGGCAGTTTAAACAATCTTCCGCTTACGTATGATGTTGCTATAATGAACGGATTGAACAGTGCAAATTTTCAGCATGGCTCAGGCTTTAGAGATGGGCGTGCATCTGGCAGCGATGCGTTTGCAAATAATCTTGCAGTTACAGCAGCCGTTCAATATAATGTCAGCAATTTTAAATTCCAGGTTTCCGGTTATGC
>JBDUEO010000070.1:0-10385 GCA_040002335.1 Parafilimonas sp.
CACAAAAATGAGTTTAAAAAATACATCTGTACTTGTAATTGACGATGATCCGGATGTTTTAATTGCCGTTAGATTACTATTAAAAACGGAAGTGAAAAAAGTAGTAACGGAAAAAAATCCTGAAAACCTGCCTGCTTTATTAAGAGAGAATAATTTCGATCTTGTATTGCTTGATATGAATTTTAAATCTTCCATCAATACAGGCAATGAAGGCATTTACTGGTTAAAGCGCGTAAAAGAATTAAACAAAGATGTTTCTGTAATTATGATTACCGCTTACGGAGATATTGATCTTGCCGTACGATCTTTAAAAGAAGGCGCAGCAGATTTTATATTGAAACCGTGGCATAATGAAAAGCTCATTTCTAATATTGAAGACATCATTAAAAAAACAAAACGCAGTTTAATAGGTGCTGCAAAAGATAATGCAGAAAGCCTGATAGGAACTGAACTGCTTGCTGAAAGTGAAGCGATGAAAAACATTTTTTTTAAGATTGAAAAAATTGCGCCAACTGATGCCAACATTTTGATACTTGGCGAAAATGGAACAGGTAAAGATTTAACGGCAAAAGCGATTCATCAAAAATCATTAAGAGCAAAACAACCTTATGTAAAAGTTGATGTCGGCGCATTAACAGAAACACTTTTTGAAAGCGAATTATTCGGCCATAAAAAAGGGGCGTTTACTGATGCAAGAGAAGACCGTATTGGAAGAATTGAAGCAGCAAATGGCGGCACTTTATTTCTTGATGAAATTGGTAACATAAGTTTACAGCAACAGGCAAAGCTATTAAGCGTATTACAAAACAGGCAGGTTATACGTTTGGGAACAAATCAACCAATACCTGTTGATATAAGATTAATATGCGCAACCAATATGCCTTTGCAGGAACTGGCCAATGAAAATCGTTTTAGAAAAGATTTAATTTATCGTATTAATACTGTTGAAATAACATTACCACCGCTGCGCACCCGCAAAGAAGATATTATTTTGCTTGCTAAACATTTTGCAAAACAATACGCGGCGAAGTATAGAAAACAGTCTATCGAACTTGATAAATCGGCGCTTGACAAATTAATGAAATATTCATTTCCAGGTAATGTGCGTGAGCTGCAATACACTATGGAACGCGCTATTATTATGAGTGATGATGAAGTGTTAGGTGAAAAAGATTTACTCTTCTCGCCTATTGAAACTGCTATTGCGCAAACCAGCGAACAGGACGATTATAAATTAAGCACTATCGAAAAAAATACCATTCTTCGTGTAATAGAAAAACATAACGGCAATATTACTAAAGCCGCAAAAGAATTGGGCTTAACAAGAACTGCATTATACAGGAGGCTAAGTAAGTATGATATATAACCGACCGGGTTTAAGGTTAATAATAAGAATCGTGCTGCTGGCAATAGAACTATTCATTGCAAGTTATTTGCTGATAAGCACTAAATTTTTATTGGGTGGTATTGTTTTGATAGTGGCGCTGTATCAATCTTATAATTTGTACGAATTTTTAAAGAAAGCGCAGGCTGAAGTTAGCCAGTTTGTAGAAGGCGTTCAGTATCGCGATTTCTCGAGGCATTTTGATGTGAAGCATGCACCTGCAGAAGTGCAATCATTGCGCAAAGGTTTTAACGATATTAATTCTGCTTTTAAAGTAATAAGCCTTGAAAGGGAAACGCAATATCAATATTTACAAAAAATATTAGAGTTGGTTGATACCGGCATTCTTTCTTATGAAATTGAAACAGGGAATGTTGTCTGGATGAATGAATCGCTGAAAAAATTATTAAAAATTCCTTACTTAAAAACCATTCAGTCTTTGGATAAACGTGATGCTGCTTTATGTGCGCAGGTGGTTGATCTTAAGCCCGGCGAAAACGCAATAAGCAATATACATGTTGACAGAAACTCGCTTAAAGTTTTAATATCGGCAACAGCTTTTCAAACCAATGATAAAAGATATAAACTGATCGCTTTTCAAAATGTAAATGAAGCGTTGGATGAAACGGAAAGTAAAGCCTGGCAAAAATTATTGCGTGTAATGACGCATGAAATAATGAATTCTATTGCGCCAATTTCTTCATTGGCCGATACATTAAAAAACAGGTTGCAGCATTCTACATCATTAGTTGATGATGAAACAGGAACGCTGGAAGATCTTTCCCTCGGCATGGAAACTATCAAACGCAGAAGCGAAGGTTTATTAAAGTTTGCACAAACGTACCGCAACCTTAATATGATCACTTCACCTAACCTGCAAAAATTTTATGTAAAAGATTTGTTTAAAACGCAGCAACGTTTAATGATGCCCACATTACAGCAAAAACATATTGAGCTGGAAATAAAATTAAAAGATCCTGAGTTACAAATTGAAGCAGATATTAATCTTATTGAACAGGTGCTTATCAATCTTTTATTGAATGCAATGGAAGCGGTAAAAGAAATACAGCATCCAAAAATTATTCTTACAGCCAGTCAAAATATTAATGGAAAAGTTGCCGTAAAAATAGTGGACAACGGCAGCGGCATTGAAGACGAAGTGCTTGATAAAATTTTTATTCCATTCTTCAGTACTAAAAAAAGCGGCGGCGGCATTGGCCTGAGTTTATGCAAACAAATTATGATGTTGCACAAAGGAAATATTCATGTGCAAAGTGTAATGAACGAAGGCACTGCGTTTATACTGCAGTTTTAATTTAGATTGATTTCAAGCAGATTAAAATTGATTATTTTCAGAAATAAATTTTACCACATGAAAATAATTTTAGTGGTTTGGTTTTCGGCAAACATGTCCAAATAAAAAAGCAGCTTTCGCTGCTTTAATTTTTTATTGTTGATTTGGTGGCGGCGGCTGGTTACTGCTATCATGCGGCGGCGGTGGTGGCTGCATATTATTATGATCCTGCATTCCCATACTTGCTTCATCAGGATGCGGGCTGCCGCGGTGGCATGTAAAACATTTTACCACTGCAATCGTATCCGGCATTGTTGAATTTTCAGAATTAAAATATCTTGTGTTAATGTCTGAAGTCATGTGCATCATATAACGCGCAATATCTTTTTCTTCCTTTGCATCGCTGGCAAAATCTAATTTACCATTATCTCCCATTGCATGGCAAAAGTTACATTTAACGCCAAGCGCTGCGGTAAATCCGTGCATAACATGATCGAGGCTATCTTTACTAATATCTTTTGGCAACACTTTCAGGTTTTTAAAAATGCCTGTATCTGACGTTCCGGTTTTAACTGTAGCGGCAGATGTTGTTACTGATGGTTTTGTTGCAGCAACACTTACAAAAATGCAAGCCGCAAGAAAAATCAGCATATTTACTTTTCGTTTGTTTGAATACATAGTACCAGTTGTTTATGAATGGAAAAATAAACGTTTTTTTTAATGAATAAAATTTTTTTTATAGTTATTAATTAATCTGCGGGATATATAATGCCGGCTTCTTTTCTAATTGCATCGAGTGTTTCCATTAGTAATAAAGTATCAGCATGCGTCATTACCGGGCTTTCGGTTAAACCTTTTTCAAAGCATTCGCATACGTGCCTTGCTTCATGTTCATAACCAAATCCTGCATCAAAAGTATTCAGGTCAATTAATTGCTTTGTATCTGCCTTTCCAGCAAAATATTCTATAGTTGTAAAAGGTGTGTAATAACGCGCCGTTAACCTTATGCGCCCTTTTGTGCCGCAGATATCAGCTTCTGTTGAAGTATCAGAAAGAAACGTTGAAAACATTTGTGCAATCTTTCCATCATTATACAAAAATGTTACGGCGCATTGCTCATCAACATTTTCTTTAGTTAGCGTTGCCTTTGCAAATATTTTATCTGGCTTGCCCAAAAAAAACAAAGCTGTAAACACATTATAAATTCCAATGTCAAGTATAGTACCTCCACCAAGTGATGGATCTAATAAACGTTGAGGCGAATCGGCAGGTGCACGAAATCCAAAATTCAGTTGCATGCTTTTTATTTCGCCCAGCTTGCCAGCATTAATTATTTCTTTTACTTTATTAAATGGCTGCAGGAATTTTGTCCATACGGCTTCCATTAAAAAAACTTTTTTTTCACGTGCGGCATCAATCATTTCTTTTGCCTGTTTATAATTTATAGCAAAAGCTTTTTCGCACAAAACAGCTTTATTATTTTTTATACAAAGCAATGTATGTTCATGATGATGGCTGTGCGGCGTTGCAACATAAATTACATCAACTTCATCGTCATTTACAAGCGATTCATAACTGTGATGTACGTTTTTAATGTTGAACTCATGCGCAAAAGTGTCTGCAGAAAGCGCATGGCTTGCACCGCACGCAATTAGCTCCGCTTCTTTAACAAGTTTAAGATCAGATGCAAATTTTCTTGCTATGCGGCCACATCCTAATATTCCCCAACGTATCATAGATTATTCTTTTATAAATTTTAAAAATTGTGTTTGTTCAGCATCTGAAATTTTTAAGTGCATACATTTTTGTTCAAGATTGAATATTTATTGTTTTGGAATAATAGTTTGAAATTACATAAACAGAAAATGATTAAAGTGTTTTGTCTTTAGTGCAAGTAAATTAAATTAGCTTCCCGAAGATGTTTCATTTTTATGAAACAATATAAAATATTTTTAAACTGAAAACTGTTAGGTACGACATCATTATTATACAATATTTCTTTAATTAACTTTGCGCAAATTTTTAAGAACAGTAATGGTTTATCTTACAAGGCTTGAACACTTTAATGCAGCGCATAAACTTTATAATTCCAAATGGAACAAAGCAAAAAATGAGGAAGTTTTTGGCGAATGTGCCAATGAAAACTGGCACGGCCACAATTTTGAATTATATGTAACTATAAAAGGAATTCCGGATGTTGATTCTGGTTTTATTATGGATGTAAAAGCGTTAAGTAAAATTGTAAATGAATTTGTAATTGACAAACTCGATCATAAAAACCTTAACCTTGATGTTGATTTTTTAACAGGCAAAATGTGCAGTACAGAAAACCTTATTATTGAAATATGGAAACAATTGCTACCGCATATTCCAAACAATGTACAACTGCATAGTTTGAAATTGTATGAAACACCAAGAATTTATGTTGAATATTTTGGAGAATAAATTATGAATGAAAAAGTAGCCGTCTACAGAAAAGAACATTTTAATGCAGCGCATCGTTTGCATAATGATGCGTTTGATGAAGCAACAAACGATAAAGTTTTTGGCAAATGCAATAACCCGCATTTTCATGGCCATAATTATGAACTAATCGTGAAAATTGTTGGCGTGCCTGATGTGCAAACTGGTTATGTATATGATTTAAAAGTGTTAAGTGATTTAATAAAACAAAACGTGCTTAATCGCTTCGATCATAAAAATTTAAACCTTGATGTGGCAGAATTTAAAAATTTGAATCCCACTGCTGAAAATATTGCAATAGTTATTTATACTATTCTTCGCCCGTTAATAAATGAACAATTTGACCTGCAATTACGTTTATATGAAACGGAAAGAAATTTTGTAGAATACCCGGCATGAAAAATTAAAGCAATAAATAAAAATACATGTTGTACGAAAAGAAAGAAATTTATAACGAAGAAGCGATAAACAAAATTAAAGAGAACTATAAAAATATAATTGCAACTTTTGGCGAAGACACAGAAAGAGAAGGTTTAATTAAAACGCCGGAACGTATTGCAAAAGCCATGCTGTTTAATACACAGGGTTACACTTTAGATGCCGTTGGTATATTGAATTCTGCGAAATTTCACGAAGACATTAGTGAAATGATTATTGTAAAAGATATCGAATTGTACAGTATGTGCGAACACCACATGTTGCCATTTTTTGGCAAAGCGCATATTGCATATATACCTAATGGTTACATAACCGGATTAAGTAAGCTTGGCAGAGTGGTGGATGTTTTTGCAAGAAGGTTACAGGTGCAGGAAAGATTAACAACCCAAATATTAGATGCAATAAAAGAGGCATTAAACCCTTTAGGCGTGGCCGTAGTTATTGAAGCAAAACATCTTTGCATGATGATGCGTGGTGTGCAAAAACAAAATTCTGTTACTACTACTTCAGCTTTTTCGGGTGAGTTTATGAAAAACCCAACCCGCAATGAATTTTTAAAACTCATCAGCCAAAGTCTTGATTAATTAATTCATCTTATTTCAAAAATGTATAATCGTGTAATTTATTTATTTCAATGATGGTGGTTGTGTCATCTGCATTTTCGTAATACATTCTTTCAAATTTTGCATTGAATTTTATTTCATCAAAACGATAAGACGTTCTTTGTAAAACGGTATTTGAAAATACATCATCAAATCCTTTTACCAAAACATACACTTCAGCATCTGTTTCTCTCAGGTCTTCAGCAGTAAAACCATAAAAAGGGCTGTCTTCATTTATAGGATGTACAACCGTCCAGTTCATCGGCAAACTATCTACGCGTTCTCTTTCAAGCGGTAACCTGTAAAATTTAAATTCTGCTTTTTCATTTTTTTCTGTTAATCCAAATGTTACCGTTACTTCAACATTAGTAAGGTTATGATTTTCTTTATAACTGATAAAACGAAACATTAATGCTGTCATCTCTTTATATGGAGCAATTAATGCATGTTTGCTAAACCTGATGTAAGCTTTTGGCCTTGAAAACCTGCCATACAGAATGCCCGTAATTAATGCAAAAGAAGAAAGGCCGGTTAAGGCTTCAACAGATGCAACGGCACCTGCAAAATATCCGTCAGGGTTTATTCTTCCATATCCAACGGTGGTAAATGTTTGCACACTAAAAAAATATAATTCAAAAAAATGATGCAGGTAACCGCCTGGCAAAACACCTGTAAATTCATTATCGTTTAAAAAAAAATATATACCAGAAAATAGAAAATTTATGGTAGCAAAAAATGCTATCAGTATTATTAAAAATTTTCCTGCAGGCATATTAAGCATTTTATAAAAGAAACTGATTCTTTCAAAAAAAGGCAACCCTCTTTTTATTACATTATAACTTCCATCTTTATTTATAAAACGGCCACCCTGCGAATCGGGGCTTACACCGAAACCTGTATCGGCATTGCTTTTTAATTTTTCATTTATTTTTTTATGTGTTGCCATATATAAATCTGAATAATTTTTTGTTTGATTAAACACTGCGCATACCCAATACCAAAAAATAATTTTAAATTAAATGATTGCTGGTTGCTTGTACGATTGTATTCTTTTTTCAAGCAAAAATATACTTATTGAAGTGCAAATACATATTGCGCTTAGCAGCCACCATAATGTGGAAAAACCGTAAGACGCAGCAATGCGGCTACCCGAAAGCGGTGCTGCAATTTGTGCAAGGCTCCATGCCATCGCATACAAAGCTGTGTACTCGCCACGGTTATGCAAAGCGCTGCGTTGTATGCAGAAAGAATTCATAAAAGGCATAGAAAGCATTTCACCGAGTGTAATAAGTATGATGGATGTAAACGCAGTAACACGGCTTTCAGGAAATATATTTAAACAGGCAAATGAAATGGCGCAAATAAAAAAGCCAAGCCGTATATAATAGGTGTTGAATTTTTTGCCTTCAATTGAATACACCAGTATCATTTCTGTTATAACAATAATGATTCCGTTAACTGCCATTAAGAAACCAATGAAGGCTTCATTATAATGCCATTCTGTTTTAAAGAATACGGGTTGAATAGTAAACATCTGGAAAAAACATGCAGCAAAAAAGAAAGTGATTATTATAAATGCCGTATAAAATTTATCGGTGTAAGCACGTTGCCTTATCAATGGTTTTTCTTTTACAATACTTGCTTTGCTGTTTGCATACGGAAGTAATTTAAAAAGCAATAATGCTGCAACGATATTTGTAATTCCATCAACCCAAAACAATAAATGATAATTGATGGAAGCCAGCAAACCGCCAACAGCGCCGCCTACTGCCCACCCGAGATTTATGGCAAGCCGGTTTAATGAGTAAGAGCGTGTTCTGTTTTCCGGCTCGCTGTAATATGCAATAGCCGCAGCATTTGCCGGGCGAAATGATTCATTACAGAAACTTAAAACAAAAGTGCCGATGCATAACCACAAATATGTTTGAAGAAAGCCTGTAACAATAAACATTATGCCACCCAGCAACAGCGATGCAAACTGCTGCCTGTAAAAACCAAACTTATCTGTAATTCTTCCGCCCACATACGCACCTGCAATAGCACCTGCGCCAAACAGCGCCATTACTGTGCCTGCCTGCGGCAAACTAAAATGCAATTGCTGTGTGCAATACATGGTCATGAATGGAATGACCATGGTGCCGCTTCTGTTTACAAGCATTACTGCCGATAAATACCAGGTATTTTTTGAAAGCCCGTTAAACGCGTTTTTATATAGTGAAACAGTAGCTGTAAGCATGTTGCGAAATTAATTAAGCGCAGGCATCAATTTTTTTATACCAGAATTTGCTGTTTTTCATTTTTGTATATATTTGTTTAGGAGATTTTTCCGTACCATCACAAATAGTTAAACTAACACTTATGCCACGAATCGTGCATCCTGACGATTTTCTAAGTCAACAAAGATTACTATTCGACATTAAAATAAAACATGAGGGGGATGGTAACAGCCCATTAACATTGTACCTTCCACAGCAGGGTATAAAGTTTGCCACTTTAACTGCAAACGCTGCCCTTGCAGCAACACATGAAACCAGCCGCGCTCTCTTAAGCAGGCAAGCAGAAAACTGGCGGGAGTTGCGCAACAATGTTTCCGCCATACCATTCAGCACCTTAAAAGCCATGGTGCAATACCTTAAATCTTTTTACCGTGGTAATGTACTGGCGCTCGGCGATTGGGGCATTACCATCAACCAGAAAAAAGTTGTGTATCCAGTAAAGTTTATTGATATGGTTTCGCTGTTTAAAACATTTAAGCAAAGGCATGATGACCTTGACGCAGACAGCCCATTAACCACTTATTTAAATGAACACGGGGTTGATTTGACCACACTCTCCGCAAAACTGGAAACAGCAGGCACTTACCACGAAAATTTACAGGAAGCTGAAAAAAATGCAGAGAACGAAACACAGTTGCGGAACATTTTATGGCAACCGGTAATGAGGGTAATTTTAGGTATCGGCACTTATTTGGTTAAGCTGTACAATAACAATGAAAAGAAGCTTGGCTTATGGGGTTTTACGGTTAATGATAGCCCGCGCAAACCAAAATTAAGAACAAGTAAAATAAAACCGGCCGACAAGAAATATTTGAAAGGAGTAACCATTGGAGGAGCGTTAACTAATACAGGGTTAACAGAGCTGCATGTATATAAAGGAAGCAATACCGCAGGAACGCCGGTAATTGTACATTCCGGGGAAAAAATAGGAATGACAAAAGGTTTTAGCGCTATTACCGTTGTAAACCCTTCCACATTACTAAGCGGCTTACTTACAGTATTAATGAGTATTTAGGCATGTAAAAGCAAGCAATGAAGAACTTTGCATTCAGCATGTATTATTTTTATCCCTCAATTTCATGTATGAAAATATTTCTTGCCTGTATATGTTTTGCTTTTATCAGCATTAATCTTACTGCGCAGCCTTTGCCTGTTCTGAGAAATTATGGAGCGGCATATAACAATCAAACACGCAGTGCAGATGGTAAGCCAGGTGCTAAATACTGGCAAAACACAGCGGCTTATACAATCAATGTAAGCTTTGCGCCTGCCACAAGAATTATTGCGGGCGGCGAAGAAATCATCTACACAAATAACAGCCCTGATACCTTGCAGGAAGTTTGGTTCAAGCTCTATCCCAACCTGTATCAAAAAGGTGCCGAGCGTGATATGCGCGTAAAAGCTGCTGATGTTACAGACGGTGTGCGCATTGAAAATTTTGCTGTTGACGGAGTAAACGAAAACACTGGTGTGCTTGAGATTTCCGCTACAAACATGCGTGTTGAAGTGCCTGATCTATTGCCGGGTAAACAAATGAAATTCAATATTACATTTTCTTATGAGCTGAACAGAACATCGCATATAAGAACAGGAATGGTTGATGATAGTTCTGCTTTTATAGCCTATTTTTTTCCGCGCATTGCAGTGTATGATGATGTGGATGGATGGAATAAAATTCCTTACGCCGGCTCTGCGGAGTTTTATAATGATTTCTGTGATTTTATGGTAAATATTACTGTGCCTAACAATTATATTGTTTGTGCAACCGGGAATTTATTGAATGCAAATGATGTGTATGCTCCGCAGGTGGTGCAACGCATAACTGAAGCAGAAAAAAATGATGGCGTAACAAAAGTGATTGATGTGAATGATCTGCAAAGCGGAAACATTACCGCGCAACATGCTACCAACACCTGGAAATTTAAAGC